>JAJFHR010000329.1 GCA_021775515.1 Hyphomicrobiales bacterium
GCCCAATACTGTGTTGCTGGATAATGCGCTGGCGACGATGGGCGCGGGTCTGCCCTCAGCCATGATGGCGTCAATGTTATATCCTAACCGCCGGGTCATGGCCATTTGCGGGGATGGTGGTTTTATGATGAATTCCCAGGAACTTGAAACCTGTGTACGTCTTGGATTGAACCTTGTGGTTCTCATCCTGCGAGACGATTCCTATGGCATGATACGCTGGAAACAAAAAGTCGGCGAATTTGCCGACTGGGGCCTGGAGTTTGGCAACCCCGATTTTGTTAAATACGCTGAAAGCTACGGCGCGCATGGCCACAGGGTTAAAGCGACTGAAGATTTTGCCACCATCATGGAAGAATGTTTTAGTGCGGGAGGCGTACACCTGGTTGAGGCTCCCATAGATTACAGCGAAAACACGCGGGTGCTGATAGATGAATTATCAACACGTGCATGTGTTGTTTGAACAGGAGCAGGAATGATGAATGCCGCGCCAGACATGTTGCGTGTCGAACAGGCCTATGATGGTCAGCTAATCACCGAAATCGCTCTAAAGAGTGCGGAAGAAATAGACCTAATGCTGGCCCGGGCAAGCCGGGCTTTTCATGATCGCGGAGCCTGGGCACCTGCATACAAACGTATTGAAATATTAAAACGCATCGGCGAGCTTATGAGCGGGCAGTCCGAGGATCTGGCCCTGTTAATTGCCCGTGAAGGCGGTAAACCCTTGCGCGATGCCCGCGTCGAAGTAACCCGCGCGATCCATGGTATCGACCTTGCGATTGAAGGCATTTCACAAATTCACGGCGAACAGGTGCCGATGGATTTGACTGCTGCAGGCGCTGGGCGCATAGCCTTTTCAAAACCTGAGCCGATCGGCCCGGTCGTCGCCGTCAGTGCCTTTAATCACCCGCTTAATCTCATCGTTCACCAGGTTGCTCCGGCAATAGCAACCGGTTGCCCGGTCATCGTAAAACCGGCTGGCGCAACACCATTGTCGTGCCAAAAATTCGTTGAAATGGTACACGAAGCAGGATTGCCCGAAGCCTGGTGCCAGTTCTGCCCGTGCAAGGCGTCCATTGCTGAGGGCATGATTACCGATCCCCGCGTCGCCTTTTTCTCCTTCATCGGATCGGCCAAGGTCGGCTGGTATCTGCGCAGCAAACTGGCGCCGGGCACACGTTGTGCCCTCGAGCATGGTGGGGTTGCCCCGGTAATCGTGTGCGATGATGCCAATCTCGGCGAAGTAGTGCCGTCTTTGGTCAAGGGGGGGTATTATCACGCCGGTCAGGTGTGTGTCTCAACCCAGAGAATTTTCATCGACAAAAAGATCAAGGCCGAGTTCCTCGCAGCCTTCACACCCGCGGTTGAGGCCTTGATAACAGGCGATCCGACCAGTGATAAAACCGATGTCGGCCCGCTCATTCAAACGGCTGAAGTTGACCGTGTCCATGAATGGGTAAGTGAAGCCAAAAACAGCGGCGCTGGAATTTTGACGGGCGGTGCGCCGATAAATGAACGTCTGTATCAGCCAACTATTATCGATGAACCCTCACCCCAGGCAACGGTTTCCGCCTCGGAAGTGTTCGGCCCGGTCACCAACGTTTATGGTTTTGATGACATCGATCAGGCGATTGCCCAAGCCAATTCTCTTCCCACAGTGTTTCAGGCCGCAGCCTTTACCCGTGACCTTGACCGGGCGATGCATCTGTCCAAAAACCTCTATGCCAATGCCGTCATGATCAACGATCACACCGCATTTCGTGTCGACTGGATGGAATTTGCCGGACGCGGCATCTCCGGTTATGGCATCGGCGGCATTGGCCATACCATGGATGACATGACCCAGGACAAGCTCACCGTCATCCGGCATAATTCGCCCTAGGCTGACGAATGGCGAAATATGACGCAGTAATAATTGGCGGTGGGCATAACGGTCTGACTTGTGCCTGTTACCTGGCTAAGGCCGGTTTGAAAACCAGAATTCTGGAAGCGCGTGATATTGTCGGAGGTGCTGCAGCAACCGAGGAGTTTCACCCCGGTTTCCGCAATTCTATTGCCAGTTATACGGTTTCTCTCCTGCACCCCAAAGTAATCGACGATCTGCATTTGGCCGATCATGGTCTGCGGATCGTCGAAAGACCAATTTCCAATTTTCTGCCGCTTCCAGATGGCCGGTTTTTAAAACTGGGAGGTGGTCTGGCTGCAACTCAGGCCGAGTTCGCCAAATTTTCCCAGCAGGATGCCGACAACCTGCCAGCTTATGAAAAAATGCTCAATGAGGCCGGTGGTCTCCTGCGCGAGATGTTGCTGACCACCCCGCCAAATGCCGGCGGTGGACTTGCCGACATGGTGCGCGGGCTCAAGTTAGGCGCCCGCCTGCGCAAATTATCACCTATTGCCCGCGCCGATCTGCTCGAGCTGTTTACCTTAAGTGTTGCAGAAATGCTCGAGCGCTGGTTTGTCTCGGAGCCGGTAAAAGCTGCCTTCGGGTTTGACGCGGTCGTTGGCACCTTCGCCAGCCCCTACACGCCCGAAACCGCCTATGTGTTGTTACATCATGTGGTCGGCGAAGTTAACGGCAAAGCGGGGGCCTGGGGCCATGCAATCGGCGGCATGGGAGCGATCACCCTGGCGATGGCGCGCGAAGCCGAGGCTTTGGGTGTCGAAATTTCCACCAGCACCCCTGTTACCGGAATTAACATTCACCAGGGCCGGGCGACCGGCGTGGTTACAGCTGACGGTGAAGAAATATCAGCCCGCATCATTGCCTCTAACGTCCATCCGCAGATACTTTATCAATCGTTGATCCCTGAAGGCGAACTGGAGCCTGACTTTTGCCAGCGCATCAGCAGATATTCAAGCGGATCGGCAACCTTCCGCATGAATGTGGCTTTATCCGAATTGCCGGATTTTACCTGCCTGCCCGGGGCTCATCTTCAGGATCATCATAAATCCGGTATCATCATTGCGCCGTCTTTGAAATATCTGGAAAAGGCTTATTTTGACGCCCGTGAATTTGGCTGGTCCAAAAAGCCGTTTGTGGAGATCTATATTCCCTCCACCGTCGACAATACACTTGCGCCAGACGGCAAACACGTCGCCAGCCTGTTCTGCCAGCACTTCAACAAGGATTTGCCAGACGGCCAAAGCTGGGATGATGTGCGCGAGGACGCCGCAGATACAATTATTGCTGCCGTCAACGATTATGCGCCGAATTTTAGACAAAGCGTGATTGCCCGCACGATACTTTCACCGCTGGACCTTGAGCGCAAACTGTCATTGATCGGTGGCGACATTTTCCACGGAAGCCTCAGGTTGAACCAGTTGTTCAGCGCCCGCCCCTTGCTTGGTTATGCCGATTATCGTGCGCCAATCAAAGGTGTCTATATGTGTGGTGCTGGCGCCCACCCTGGCGGCGGGGTCTCCGGCGTTCCCGGTCACAATGCGGCCCGCGAGATCATAAAAGATAATCGCTGGCGCAAGGTGTGACCGGATTTCGTATCTGAAATAATTGGACGGTATCACGTCGGGCGCTAAAAAACCTTAGGCGCGATATAAAAACCCCTGTTCGCAATCGACGCCAGGTGGAAGTGGCAATGTTTGCCAGCTTTCAACATAAAACCGGTCAGTTGACACGATAAGACCCGCCGGACGCATCAATGGTTGCAGCAATGGCGAAAGCCGACGGGCAAAAACATCGTTTTTGCCAAGGTCATGTCCGCCGATATCCGCATGCATCAAAGCCACCTTGCCGCCGAAGCGCGTTTTTGCCTCAACCAGCGTATCAATCACATCGCCTAAAATCAGATAATCATCCGGTGGCAAGCACGAAGGATGGCAGGCGATTTTGCGCTCGAAAACAAAAATCTCACGATCATCAAACTGCTCGCGCAGGTGATCATAGGTACGCCCGTTGCCTAAACCCAGCTCAAACACCGGTCCTGGCAGGTCACCGAGCACCTCAGCCGCCCAGTTGAGGCATTTGGCCTGTGCCGTCATGCGGGCGACAAAAACATCAAGACGGCTCATTGGCAAACCCTGATGTCACGGCAATAATGTCTATTCTGTGCCACCATGATTTATTCCGGCATTGTCTCGCCTGAACCGCCCCGCAAAACCATGAGCCT
>JAJFHR010000330.1 GCA_021775515.1 Hyphomicrobiales bacterium
CTGCAAAGGGCGGCTGAGTTATGTTGGCGGCAAGATCTTCAGCCAGGATACGGCCTTGTGCCTGGTCAAGCGGGATCATTTCCGTAGCCAGCGGTGCGATATCTGCCACGACGCGTGCAACGGCTTCTTCGAGAGGAATAAGGCTCATGAGTGTTCCTGATAATTTGGGGCTCAATCTGCTTTGAAGCTGCCGGATTTGCCACCGGTTTTTTCAATCAGTTTCAAGTCGGAAATAACGATGCCACGATCAACCGCTTTTACCATGTCATAGATGGTCAGACAGGTGATCGAGGCAGCAGTTAAAGCTTCCATCTCAACCCCGGTTTGTCCGGTTACTTTCACCAGAGCGGTCACCGTAATGGCGCTGGTCGTTTCGTCGGGATCAAGGTCAATGGTTACTTTTGTCACCGCCAGCGGGTGACACAGTGGAATTAAATTGTGAGTGTGTTTTGCCGCCATGATACCAGCAATGCGGGCGACACTTAAAACGTCGCCTTTTTTGGCCCGGCCTTCAAGAATGAGGCTGAGGGTTTCCGGTTTCATCGAAACCCGCCCCGTGGCGACAGCGGTTCTGGCGGTCACTGCTTTGTCTGACACATCGACCATATGGGCGTTGCCGTGGTCATCTATATGGGTAAGTTTGCTGGAAACCATGATTGAAATTTTTCTAAGTCGTTAGGGATGGAGACACAAGATCAAGACCGAGCAGGGCGCGGGTTGCCGCTTTGACATCCTTCTGACGCATGAGGCTTTCACCGACCAGGAAGGTGTTGATATTGTGTTTGCTCAAGCGTTTGATATCGTCAATCGTGAAAATCCCACTTTCACTGACCAACAGGTAATCTGAGGAAACTTTTGCTGCGAGTTGTTCGGTCACACAAAGTGATGTCTCGAAAGTTTTTAAATTTCTGTTATTTATGCCGATAAGCTTAGTATCTAATTTAAGAGATCGCTCGAGTTCTTCCTCGTCATGCACTTCAACCAATACATCCAACCCCCAGCTTGCCGCGGCCTGTTCAAGTTCGCTGGCCTGTTCATCACTGAGAATTGCCATGATGAGCAAGATGCAATCAGCGCCCATCGCCCGTGCTTGGGCTATCTGATAAACATCGAGCATAAAATCCTTACGCAGGATGGGTAGGTCGACCTCGCGCCTTACGGCGCGTACATAGGAATCATCGCCCTGAAATGACGGTGCGTCAGTGAGGATGGAGAGACAGGTTGCGCCGCCCGCCTTATAGGCCCGGGCAAGGGAGGTAGGTTTGAAATCTTCCCGGATGATACCTTTAGAGGGGCTGGCTTTTTTAATTTCAGCGATCAATCCGTAGCGATTTTCCCTGCGTGCGCGTTCAAGGGCTGCAAGAAACCCGCGGGGAGGATTGCTGGCCATCGCCATATCATCAAGCTCAGCAGGGCGAACTGCGGCCTTGGCAGCAGAAATCTCTTTCAGCTTGTAGGCTGTAATCTTGTCTAAAATGTTGGCCATTACGCACTCATGTTGGAAATTTGGACAAGCTTGTTTAGCGCCTTTTGGGCCCGGCCATCGTCAATAGCCTGTTCTGCCAGGCGGGCCGCCTGTTCAAGACTGTCAGCCTTTTCGCATAACACCAAAGCGGCCGCAACATTCAACACTACGATATCACGATAGGCATTTTTTTCGCCGGCTAAAAGGGCGCGCAAGGCGGCAGCGTTTACTTCCGCATCGCCGCCCTTTAAATCTTCAAACCTGGCAACGGGCAGTCCGACCTGATCAGGTGTTACCTCGAACGTCGTAATTTCACCGTTTTTCAACTCCGCCACTTTTGTCGGGCCGGTGGTGGTTAATTCATCCATGCCGTCAGAGCCGTGGACAACCCAGACAGCTTGTGCGCCGAGGTTTTTCAACACCTGGGCCAACGGCTCAACCCAACCTTCTGCAAATACGCCAATCAACAGCCGTTTGGTGCTGGCGGGATTTGATAGCGGGCCAAGCAGATTAAAGATAGTACGGGTTCCCAACTCGACGCGGGTGGCCCCAACAAAGCGCATTGCCGCATGGTGTTGCGGGGCGAACATGAAGCCGACGCCTGCGTCTTGAATGCAGCGGCTGATCTGTTCCGGCGGGATGTCCAGTTTTATTCCCAGCGCTGAAAGAACATCTCCAGCGCCGGATTTGGACGACAGGGCTCTGTTGCCGTGTTTGGCAATCTTCAATCCACAGCCGGCGGCGACAAATGCCGAGGCGGTTGAAATATTATATGTTCCCGTGCCATCTCCGCCGGTTCCAACAATGTCTATCGCTTCTTCAGGGGCTTCAACGCGCAACATCTTGGCGCGCATTACCTCGACTGCGCCGGTAATTTCGTCAACGGTTTCGCCGCGCACCCGTAAACCCATTAAAAATCCACCGATCTGCGAGGGTGTGGCTTCGCCCGACATGATGACATCGAAAGCTTCACGCGCCTGATCGCGCGTTAAACTGCCGCCTGTCGCAACGATCCCGATAAACTGTTTTAAATCCGCCATTACGCAGCCTTCACTGATCCTTATTCTTCATGGCGGGATATTACGTTGGTTTTTCGCGAATATCTAGGTTCTGTTGACAAATTCATATAGCGGTTTGATTTCGCATAAATCGTTCAATATCAAGGGATTTACCGCTGCACAGGGTGGACCCCTTTGCAAGGTAAAAGCCGCTGAATAGTGGGCGATTTATACCAAACCCGTATGGGCGAGTCATATTTTGGTGCTTTTTGGCAAAAATCCAGCTTGAAGGCGCAAAGCCTGCGGCACTTTATTTTTGCCCATAATCCCTCAAAATATGACCCCTCAAATCATTATATGAATTTGTCAACGGAACTTAGCAATGCGGCAAGTTACGGTTTTATTTTTTCGCCAAATTCAAGAATGTCTGCAATATCTTGTGTCCATGTTCAGAGGCGATGCTTTCGGGATGAAACTGAACCCCATGGACCTCATGGAGCTTATGACGCAGCCCCATGATAAGGCCGTCATCGGTTTGAGCGGTGATTTCGAGACAATCCGGCAGACTGTTGCGCTCAACCGTGAGAGAATGATACCGTGTCGCCTTAAATCCGTTTTCCAGACCGGCAAAAACAGAGCCTTGCTGGTGATTGATCGTACTCAATTTGCCGTGCATTGCCGGACAGGTGACGATTTTGCCGCCATAGGCCTGTCCAATGGCCTGGTGGCCCAGACAGACGCCAAGAATTGGAATCACCTTACCCAGTTTGTCTATCAGCTCCAGGCATATGCCGGCCTTGTCAGGGGTGCAGGGGCCCGGTGACAATACGATGGCATCAGGGTTTAGGGCGCGCAGTTCATCAACCGTGACCTTATCGTTTCGAAATACCTCGGTCCGGGCGCCCAGTTCGCCAAGAAAATGGTAGAGATTGTAGGTGAAACTGTCGTAATTATCGATGAGAACCAGATTTTGCGCCATTCCAGTTGCCCCTAATTTGTTTTTATCTTTTGGCCGCCGGCAAAATTAAACGCCTCTTCGACGGCTTTAAATGCGGCACGGGCCTTATTCAGACATTCTTTATGCTCCAGTGAGGGAATCGAATCAGCGACGACGCCGGCTCCCGCCTGAATATACATTTTATTGTCTTTGACGATTGTGGTTCGCAAGGCAATGCAGGTGTCCATATCGCCATTGGCGGAAAAATAACCGACACAGCCGGAATAGATCCCACGCCGCTCATCTTCAAGTTCGTCAATGATTTCCATGGCCCGCACTTTTGGCGCACCGCTGACTGTCCCGGCAGGAAATCCGGCTATCAGAGCTGAAATCGCATCATGTCCCTTGGCGAGTTTTCCTTCAACATTTGAGGCGATATGCATAACTTGGGAATAATATTCGAGAGTAAATTGATCGGTGACTTCGACACTGCCGATTTCAGCGACCCGTCCAACGTCGTTGCGGCCAAGATCAAGCAACATCAAATGTTCGGCGAGTTCCTTGGGGTCGTTGAGCAACTCCTCCGCCATGGCCCGGTCTTCCGCCGGCGTGTGGCCCCGCCTGCGGGTTCCGGCGATAGGCCTGATCGTGACGGTGCCGCCGCGCAGTCTTACCAAAATCTCCGGACTTGATCCGATAACGGCGAAATTCCCGAAATTCAGGTAAAACAGAAACGGCGAGGGGTTGACCCGTCGCAGGGCCCGGTAAAGTGCAAAAGAGGGCAGGCTGAAGGGAATTTCAAATCTTTGGCTCAAGACCACCTGGAAGACATCTCCCGCGGCAATATACTCCTTTGCCCGTTCAACCTTGGCCATAAATTCCTGTTCGGATGTGTTGGAGACAGGGTTTACCTCCAGCGACCCCTCGCCATCGTAGTTGGCGACAGAGTGGTCCAAAGGGGCGGCCAGCTTGTCCAGCGTGCGGGCCAGCCGGTCACAGGCGTCGCCATAAGCTTGAGGGGCGGGTGTGTCAGGTTTTGGCCAGACCGGGGTCAAGATAATGATTTCATCTTTAACGGCATCAAAAATGGCAATTACTGTCGGGCGAATGAAAATCGATTGCGGCAATCCAAAAACATCGGGATTATCATCGGGCAACTCCTCCATGTGGCGAACCATGTCATAATCGAGGTAGCCAAAAACGCCCGATGCCATGGGTGGGAGTTCGGGACCCAGATCAATCCGCGATTCCTTCAACAACGCTCGTAAGGCATCCAGCGGCGGCTGCGCGCAAGGTTCAAACGTCGTCAGATCGGTTGTGGCTTGGCGATTGACTTCCGCTTT
>JAJFHR010000034.1 GCA_021775515.1 Hyphomicrobiales bacterium
CCTTTAAAAGCACTTCTCGTCGATAGTTGGTATGATGCTTATCTTGGTGTCGTGGTATTGGTGCGCATCATTGACGGCACATTGAAAAAGGGCCAGCGGATCCGCATGATTTCATCAGGCGCAGCTTATCCCATTGATCGCGTGGGTATTTTTCAGCCTAAACAGGTCATGATACCGCAACTTGGTCCCGGTGAAATCGGTTTTATCACCGCCTCAATCAAAGAGGTGGCCGATACGCGGGTGGGTGATACCATCACCGACGACCGCAACCCTGTCGCCGAGCCGCTTGAAGGTTTCCGGCCGGCTCAGCCGGTCGTTTTCTGCGGACTTTTTCCGGTTGATGCTGCAGATTTTGAGGATTTACGCGCCGCCGTCGGCAAGCTGCGGCTAAATGATGCAAGTTTTTCCTATGAAATGGAAACCTCAGCCGCTCTTGGCTTCGGTTTTAGATGCGGATTTTTAGGGCTTCTCCATCTTGAAATCATTCAAGAGCGCCTTGAGCGCGAATTTGGCCTCGACCTCATCGCTACCGCCCCCTCTGTGGTGTACAACTTGACGCTGACTAACGGTAACAAGGTTGAACTGCATAATCCGGTTGATATGCCCGATCCAATGAAAATTGCCGAAATTGAAGAACCGTGGATCAGGGCGACCATACTTTCGCCGGATGAATATCTCGGGTCAATATTGAAATTGTGCCAGGAACGCCGCGGCGTGCAGGTAGACCTGTCCTATGCCGGATCACGCGCCATGGTGACCTATGACCTGCCGCTGAACGAGGTCGTTTTTGATTTTTATGACCGGCTGAAATCCGTCTCCAAGGGATATGCCAGTTTTGATTACCAACTCACCGGATATAAGGCCGGGTCTTTGGTAAAAATGCAGATCCTGGTAAACGGCGAGCCCGTGGATGCTCTTTCCATTTTGGTCCACAGTGGTCAGGCTGAGCGCCGGGGCCGGGCCATGTGCGAAAAACTCAAAGACCTTATTCCCCGCCATATGTTCAAAATTCCGATCCAGGCGGCATTGGGCGGCCGGGTTATCGCCCGCGAGACAATCGCGGCCATGCGCAAGGACGTAACGGCAAAATGTTATGGCGGCGATGTTACCCGCAAACGCAAATTGCTGGAAAAACAAAAAGCCGGTAAAAAGCGCATGCGCCAGTTTGGCAAGGTGGAAATTCCCCAGGAGGCATTTATAGCTGCCCTAAAAATGGACGATAATTAAAACTTTCGGTTGGCGATGGGGTGAGTGTGCCTGACAATTCAGCGGCCGAAAATTTCGCCTTCATAAAATTTCAATTTGTTGTCATAATCATTTGCACTATTGAAACATGCGGAGCTGCAAGGGGATTGTTGATTGTGAAAAACATGCTCAAATACGCTATCGTGCCAGTGGTGTTGTTATTGGCCGTTTCCAGTGCCGCTGCTCACAAAAATGTCTCCCCGGCCAAACCTAAGGAAAAGGCGGTCCCAGCCAAACAGCTTTTTGGCAAGGTCACCAAGGCAGCGTTGGTCAAGTCGCGGGCCTTTGGATCCTACGCCAAAGGTTGTTTTGCCGGTGGCAGCCAGCTTTCCAGTGTTGCGCCGAACTGGCAAATCATGCGCCCGTCGCGAAACCGCAATTGGGGGCATCCTCAAATTATTGCTTACATTGAAAAATTGGCAAAGGATGCCAAAGCGCGCGACGGCTGGCCGGGTTTGTTGGTTGGTGACATTTCCCAACCGCGAGGTGGGCCGATGTTAACCGGTCATGCCAGCCATCAGTTGGGCTTGGATGCCGACATCTGGTTGCTTGCCTCTCCTGACAAGCGTCTTAGCCGCGAAGAACGTGAAAAGTTCAGCGCTGTGTCGGTTCTCACCAAAGACAAGAAAAAAATAGATGAAAAAGTCTGGTCGGAAAAACACCTGAAATTGCTGCGCCGCGCGGCGTCTTATTCGACGGTCGGTCGAATTTTCGTCAATCCGGTGATCAAGAAAAAACTATGTCAAGACGCTGGTAAAAATCGCAAATGGCTCAGTAAGATTCGCCCCTGGCGTGGGCATTATCTCCATTTTCATGTGCGATTGAATTGCCCTCCGGGAGATAAAAATTGCAAAAACCAGCCAGCACCGGCTGCTGGTGACGGCTGCGGCAAGGACCTAGCCAAGTGGTTCAAACCGCCGCCGAAAAAAAAGAAGGGCTTCAAGTTCAAGTTCAGGCCGAAACCGGAATTACGGCTGGCAGACTTACCTCGCGCCTGCCGCCAGGTGTTGACGCAATAAGGTTCAACAAAGCTTGGCAGCATTGCCAGCAACACGCTGGAGCATGCTTAGTTGCTGATAATTTTTACCAACTGGCCGACTTTGAGGCTGCTGGTTTCTGAAAGGCCATTAAGGACCCGGAAACGCTGTTGCCTGAAGTCGGAAAAAGCCATTTTCTCCGAAAGTTTCGCCACCGTATCTCCCGGTTTTACTGTGACGGTTCGCACCTTGCGGGGAATTGCAAGTTTATTCTCTGCCGGCGTCGGTGTGCGAAAGCTTTGCGCCGTTAATCTGAAAAATCGGGAAAGTTTTTCAGTTTGATCCGGAGTTGAAATAAACCAGAACCGGTAAATCCGGTTGGGTTTTTCGCGGATCAGATAAATCTGATGATCAGCATTTCGGTAGGTCGCCGTTCCGCTCACAGCTTCTCTGCCGTTAATGGTCAGCCGCTTGGTTTTCCAGACCGCTCTGCCCAAGCCAAAATGCCGCCCCAGCAATTCTTCTAAATCGGCCTTTGATCTTGATGTTTGAGCATCAAACAACATCACATTACGATTGGGATCAAGTGCGACTACAAGATGTTTTCTGTTTTGAATGTGAAAATTTGGTGGCACTTTGAAGCGAAATTTCATTTCAGGATGAATAAAGGATCGCCCGCGGACAATTCCCTGATCGGGGTTACTGCCATATCGTAATCCGTTAATTTTATTAAGAAATACGTTTCTTGGCCGCTTTTTCTTATCAACTTTCAAACCAAGCTGGCTGACAAAGGAAAACGCCTTGATCTTGCGTAATCCTGTTGCGGGATGCGTAGCGAAAAAATCAAGAACACCTATCGAGCGGTTTGTTTGTGCCAGTGTTTTTTTAAGAACATTCTGCTCTGTCATCGTCTTGAGGAACGACACTGCGGCATATGGGTCATAACCTGATTTTGCCGCGGTTATGATGCCGATTTTATCAGCTTCAAACTCCTGGTTTCTGGAGTGTTTAGCCAGCAATCCTGCCGCTCCGAGGCTCAGATTCCGCTTCAACTCCGGATCATCTTCAGTCGCCTGCAATATCCTGGTAATGATGCTCGCCTTGACCGCCACAGAATGGCGTTTTGCACTGTGGCGCTGGGTCAAATGTCCCAATTCATGGGATAGCACGCTGGCAATTTCGGCCTCATCATTGGCCAGCGCCAGAAGTCCTCTGGTCAGATAAATATATCCACCCGGCACCGCAAATGCGTTAACCGCGGGCGAATTCAGGATCGTCACTTGATAAGGAACTTGGGGCTGTTCTGAGTGGGTCTTCAACTTTTCGGTAATTTGCGTAATATAGGCGGCCAGTTCGTCGTCCTCATAAACACCGCCAAATTGTTGAACGATCTTGGGATGTGCCTGAGCGCCGATTTTTACTTCGTCGGCCGGAGAAATAAAAGTCCCCTCGGATTTGCTGGCAAGGCTGATCAACTGGCTCTGGCTGCACGAAGCCACAAACAATCCCGCAACCACGATGAAGACGGGTGCAAACCATCCTGCCCCTCTGGTGCGATACGCGCGATCTTTAACCAACCTGTTAGTCATCAAGTATCTCTATTTGCGCCACATGGCGGGCGCTAATTGTAGGACCATTGCGACGATCCAGCCAGCCTCTAACCCGTATGCGTTTGCCAGCCAGGTCTTCGAGATTAACACCGCTTTGTGTAAATTTTTTATGGACGTTGCGATTAACAGTTACGGTAAAATCGCTGTTCCAGTTTTTGCTGAAATTAATATAACTGCGTGTGCGGCGGACCGATACGCCTTCAACCCGTCCTTCAACTAGTTGCAAACGACCGATCGAGCGGTTGAGCTGTTTGAGATCCTCAGCCTTACTGACCTGGAAAAAAGGCTCTTTCCATAAGCCTGCCTGGTTTTTGCGGGCATCTTTTTCCAGCTTTAAAAGCTCAGTCAGACAAAAGGCTTCCGTTGTATTCGGATAGGCCCGCGCCAACCCGCGCTTTATCATCTCAGCCTGTATCCAGACAAATTCGCCTGCGGTGGTCGAGCGCATAAAAACCTGAGCGATCGTGCGGCCATACCGGTCGGTTTTGTTATTGTCCGGCACCAGCACCACCGGTTTGCCCAAGATCAGTTTGGCCAAGGTTTTTTTGCCGCGCTGTGCCAGGCTTGCCTCTTCACGGCCATTACGGACTATTGGCCTTTTGGGAGCTTGAAGGCCGGAAAGCCTGATAATGCGCCGGCTTTTAGTTTCAAAAGTATCGGCATCAATGATTTTAGCAACGCCGTCCTCCAAATGGGCAGGAGCGGCACATGCGGACACGCTGGTCTCGGCACCTGCTGCATAAGGCATCACCAACAGCATTAGCGCACTGCCTAAAACCCGGCAAAAAAAACACCCGCTCGCCCCAATACCTGAGGGGCCAACAAAAAAATCCCCGCTCACAAGTAAAACGCCGCTTTCAAAAGATTGCTAAAACTTGTTCTTTGCCAGTATAACATCGGAGAATTAAGACGGAATAACGGCATTGCCAATGCCGCGGTAAAAATGGTCCCGTAGCTCAGTCGGATAGAGCACAAGATTCCTAATCTTGGGGTCGCAGGTTCGAATCCTGCCGGGATCACCAATAACTACAATAACTTAGAGTTTTGCTGTGTTGTTGATGTCTCTTCATGGTCACAACGGGCCGCAGTTTAGCAAGATGCTTATTCGATTGCTGCATATGATTAGGGTGCTCAGTAAGGGCGGTGAAGTTTGATGGCTGATTTAATTCCATGAGGCTGCATACCTGTTAAAGAGGCTTGGGATGATTCTTTCCTTAAGCTTTGGAGTGGACAGCATCCTTGCGCCAAAATGTGCGACGATCATATGTTTCGTTATTTCAAAAGCAGATTTCTTCAATTGCGTGATCAGATTCAGAAAGTTGAATATAATGAGATTCTTGAGCCTTTAATTTGCGGGAGATTAATAGCTTACTGTCGACAGCCCGGCATGAATCGTTATATCGTTGAATATCTCGGGTGACGAATTCATCGTCCAGAAACAAACAGACCCTGCATCACGCGGGGCTTTTTTGTGCCCACATCAGTTTACAATGGCACTCAATGATAACTTATGACTTCATGCAAAATCCAAAAGGAGATCGTTATGAGCATGAATGTCACCGTTATGAAACAATATGGATAATGCTTGCTATGTGTCAATTCCGGAAGTGGTGTTACTTGCTGACACACTTGACGGTCACGGTTCATTCATTGAATTCATGCAATGAATGAAATATGGTGCATTGTTGCTCCGGTTTGTCGGTACGTTGGCGACGATCCCTATGCATATGATCCGATGCCTAAAACGGGTATGGGCCGTCGACTTCGCGGACATAGACTGTGTGCGTTATCAGATCCTTTTGCGGGGTCCAAAAATGCAGTTGATAGGCTGGTGCTTCCAGAACGAATTCCGAAGGGCGATTTAGGGTTAAGTCGAGTTTCAACTGCATGCCCATGCTCGGCGCTGTGCTAACGACAGTGCCCCGCCAACGGACATAGGCCGGCAAATGGATATGGCCGCAAAGGATGCGCTCTATGTTCGTATATTTCTCGACGACAGCTCCCAGTAGGTCCGCACCGGCAAATCCATCCATGTCGGTTTCCAGAACGCCACACTTGACCGGGGAGTGATGCATGTAGATGACGGTTGGTCGTTGTTTCGCCTCGGACAGCCGCTCATCAAGCCACACCGCCCTTGCTGGGCATATCTCGCCTCCTGGTGCACCAGGAACCGTGCTATCCATTGCAATCAAACGAACATCGAAATCATTGATCACGTAATTGCTGAATCCCTGATATCCGGGTGGACAGGCATGTTCGGCAAAGGCTGCCCGAAGGGCTGTGGGGTCATCGTGATTGCCGGGAATGATATAAAATGGACATTGAAGCCCGGTCAAAATGGCTGCCGCCTGTTCAGCTTCTTCGATCAAGCCCGCGTTGGTGATGTCCCCGGTTACGAGTACGGCATCCGGTCTCGGATCGCACTGATTGATATGGTCTACGCAACGCGTCAAATTTTCCGCCATAGGCGCGATACCGTATGTCTTTTTTCCCCGTTCGGGAATATGTATATCACTTATCTGTGCAATCAGCATTCCGCGCATCCCTGGTTTTGATCCAAATCCTTAACCCTCTTGTCTTAATTGGCCGTTCCCTGATTAACCCCGGATTACAGGGAAAGAATGATCTTCACTCCCGCAGCAGTTAGCGCCTTACCAAGTGCCTTAGGCGGCATGGCATCGCAAACAAGGCGATCGATCCGAGCAAGAGAGCATACCTCGAACGATGCGATCGCATTGAATTTAGAACAGTCGGCCAGCACGGTAAGGGATTCGGATTGTTCGATCATGGCGCGGGCTACCTGAGCTTCTTCGATGTTATAGTCCATCGCGCCGGTTCGCCCGTCCAGCCCACCAATTGTCAGCACGGCGTGGTGAGCGCGAAATGATCTGACTTGCTTGGTAACCATCGTTCCGACGGTCTGGCGGTTGTCCGGACTGAACTCGCCGC
>JAJFHR010000331.1 GCA_021775515.1 Hyphomicrobiales bacterium
CACTGTGAATGCTCTGGCGATCAATATCGGTCAAAAAGGTGAGCGCACCACATTGTCACTCAGACCTGAACGAATTGAAATAAATCCTTCCAACGGTTCGGTACCGAATACGCTGGAAGGCAAAATTGAAGAACTGATTTATCTGGGCGATCACGTGCGAACACGGATGTCGGTGAGCGGCAATGACGAGTTCATCGTCAAAGTGCCAAACACCTATGGCCACAAATTGTTGCAAGAGGGTGAAACAGCAACAGTTGGCTGGATGACTGATGACTGCCGGGCACTTGATGCCCTGGCAAGTTCATAAGTAAACGGAAAACCTTAGATAACCGGTTGACGTTTAACTGAACGGCGGTAACGCAAGCCGACCATTTTGCGAAAACCCGGCACATGTGCCGGAACATAGTTAAGGCCACTCAAAAAGTTGGGTGGAAATTTAAGGGAGAGAGAGCATATGAATAAAGCACTCAAATATAGCATATCCGCCGCAGTTGCGGCGGTGGTTGGTCTTAGCGCTTCTGCTTGGGCCGCCGAACTTACCGTCGTTTCGTGGGGTGGTGCCTACACAAAAAGTCAGGTGAAGGCTTATCACGAACCTTTCACAGCCAAAACCGGCGTGAAAATCAATTCCGAAGATTATTCAGGCGGCCTGGCGGAAGTCAAAGCTCAGGTTGAATCCAAGAACGTCAAATGGGACATCGTTGACGTTGAACTTTCAGATGCCGTGCGTGGCTGTGACGAAGGTCTGTTGGAAACTATTGATCCTGCAATTCTTCCCCCTGCCCCAGACGGAACACCGGCAGCAAAAGACTTCATCGATGGCGCTTTGTCAGATTGCGCAGTTGCTAACATCGTCTGGTCGACGATTTATGCCTATGACAAGACAAAATTCCCAAACAATGCTCCGAAAACAATGGCAGACTTCTTTAATGTCAAAGATTTTCCTGGCAAACGCGGCATGCGCAAAGGTCCAAAGCCGAACCTTGAATTTGCTTTGATGGCCGATGGCGTTGCTCCTGGAGATGTCTACAAAATGCTTGCTACTCCAGCAGGTGTTGATCGTGCCTTTGCTAAACTCGACTCGATTAAAGATAGTGTCGTGTGGTGGGAAGCCGGCGCACAGCCTCCGCAACTTCTTGCTGATGGTGAAGTGGCTATGACGACAGCCTACAACGGTCGTATTTTCGGTGCTGTTGCTTCCGAAAATAAACCGTTTGAAATTGTCTGGGATGGTCAGATCCTTGATCTTGACCTTTTTGTCATTCCCAAGGGAGCGCCAAATAAGAAAGAAGCGTTGGAATTCATCGCATTTGCAACAGATACCCAACGTCTTGCAGATCAGGCAAAATATATTTCCTACGGCCCTGCTCGCAAATCTTCGGGACCTCTCGTTGGTAAATTCCAGGACGGCAAAATCGATATGGCACCTCATATGCCGACAGCGGCTGATAATATGAAGGTTGCGCTATTGAATGACTTTGCATTCTGGGCTGACTATCAAGACGAGCTGAATGAGCGTTTCACCGCTTGGTTGGCTAAATAAAACATGATGTAAAAAACAAGGGCGGGTTGATCCTGCCCTTGTTTTTCTGCCTTAGAGAATTCCTTGTAAATCTTAAATTTGCGAGAAACAGACAACGAAAGGCTGAGGGTAATGGTCGATACGGCCTTAAATACGACAAGCGTTGCGGACGGTCTTTTAACAGACGATGGTAAATCGCTAAAAGCCAAACTTGCGCTGGCAACCCGCCGCAATAAGCTCAGAGCCTTTTTGCTGGTTGCACCTCTGCTGGTTTTTATTCTCGTGACATTTCTGTGGCCTATTGGCGTCATGCTTTACCGCAGCGTCTACAGCCCTAATTTCGGTGAAACATTTTATCGAACCGCCATCGCCATTAAAGACTGGGATGGTAAAGACCTGCCCAGTGAAGACGTTTTTGCTGCTTTTGTCGCCGATTTGGTGCAAGCAAAAAAAGACCGCACGATCGGCAAGGCCGGTACGCGCATCAACTATGAAATATCCGGAGCCCGCAGCCTGTTTACAAGCAGCGCGCGCAAAGCAAAAAAGCTTGAACCTCCCTATAAAGAAGCACTGATCGGGGTGAAAGAACAGTGGGGTGAACGCAATCTCTGGTCCACAATCAAAAGGCTGACAGGTTCCTATACCGCCAGTTTCTATCTTGCTTCACTTGATCGGCGGTACAACAAAGATAATCAGATCGTCACGCAGCCCGAAGAAAGACAGATTTATTTGCCGCTGTTTTTGCGAACGTTCTGGATCGGCGGCCTGGTCATGGTCTTCTGTATCATTCTGGGCTACCCCATCGCTTATCTTCTGTCGATATTGCCTCTTCGTACCAGCAACCTGTTAATGATCATGGTGTTGTTGCCGTTCTGGACGTCTCTTCTTGTCAGAACAACGGCGTGGATCGCCATTCTGCAAAGAGAGGGGATCGTCAATGATGTACTGGTTTTCTTGCGAATAATCTCTGACGAAAACCGAATTCAGATGATTTATAATCAGGCCGGCACCATCATTGCCATGACGCATATATTGCTGCCCTTTATGGTGCTGCCTCTTTACAGCGTCATGAAGACCATCCCGCCAAGTTATATGCGGGCAGCCCGCTCACTGGGGGCAACCCAGTTTACGGCTTTCACCAGAGTGTATATGCCGCAAACACTGCCCGGTGTTGGGGCCGGATCGGTCCTGGTATTTATTCTTGCTATTGGCTACTACATCACACCTGCGCTTGTCGGTGGCCGCACCGGAACGTTGATCAGTAACGTCATTGCCGGCCATATGCAGAAATCGCTTAATTGGGGACTGGCTGCCGCCTTAGGCTCGTTATTATTGGCGAGCGTGCTAGTGCTTTATTGGTTGTACAACAAGATTGTTGGTGTCGACAAAATGAAGTTCGGTTAGCGGAAACACCCGAAAAATTGAGGAAATAATAATGGCTCTACCTTCATATGCAGGACCCGGCGAGCGGATTTGGTACTATAGTTTTCGTGTTGTCTGCGGAGCTATTTTCCTGTTTTTGATCCTGCCTGTCCTCATCGTGGTTCCGCTGTCATTTAATGCCGAGCCCTATTTTACCTTCACGTCCGGCATGCTTTCGTTCGATGCCGATGCATTTTCCCTGCGCTGGTATGCGGATATTTTTAAAAACGGCATGAGTGCGCCAAATGATGCATTTAGCTGGGCCTGGATTAGCGATAGCTGGAGCAATGCTCAGTGGGTGCATTCAACCAAGAACAGTTTTTTCATTGCTATTTGGGTGACTATTCTTGCTACCAGTCTGGGAACGCTCGCCGCCCTTGGTTTAAGCCAGTCGGAATTGCCGTTCCGCGGTGCCCTGATGGGTATCCTGATTTCACCAATGATCGTTCCGTTGATTATTACCGCAGCGGGTATGTATTTCTTCTACTCTGATGTTGGGCTTGCCCAGACTTATATCGGAGTAATCCTGGCTCATACGGCATTGGGGACGCCCTTTGTGGTAATTACCGTCACCGCCACCATGATCGGGTTTGACAGAAGTCTGATCCGCGCCGGGGCTAATTTGGGCGCGCAACCGCACACAGTATTTTTCAAGGTAATTATGCCGCTGATCCTGCCCGGGGTTATCTCCGGCGGCTTGTTTGCCTTTATTACCTCGTTTGATGAAGTCGTGGCGGTTTTGTTCCTTTCAGGTTTTGAGCAGCGGACAATCCCGCGCCAAATGTGGTCAGGTATCCGGGAACAGATCAGCCCGACAATTCTGGCGGTGGCGACCATACTCGTGTGCATCTCAATAGTCCTGCTTTCGACTGTTGAAATTCTTCGGCGCCGATCCGAAAAAATGCGAGGCATCAGACCGGTATAGGCAAGCTCACAGAAACTCTCGAAAGAACCGGTAATGCGCTCGTTGGCGAAATGTTCTGAAACCCGCTTGCCGGCCTGGTTTAGAGCCTGTTTCGCCTTGGTAGTATTCTCTCTTGTAATTATTGTTGGCCCGTCACGAAGCGGACCTGCATCGACGGCTCTTGGCGCGAAACATATCGTTGACCTTGCTCTGATTCTTGCCGTTGATTGTTCATACAGTGTTGATACGGTTGAATTCCGGCTGCAGATGGACGGCCTATCCCGGGCCTTTCGTGATCCCGAGGTAATTGCGGCCATCCAAAATGGCCCCTCCGGGCGCATTGCGGTTTCGGTAGTGCAATGGTCAGACGCCAAGAACCAGGTGGTCGCCATTCCCTGGACAATAATCTCCGGTGAAACTTCCTCTTTGAATTTGTCGTCCCGGCTGGCCCAGACACCCAGATATACCGCTGCAGGCGGCACCTCCATTACCACGATGATCAAAAAGGGAGCGACGATGCTCTCGCGATTGCCGTTTTATGCTGAGCGCAAGGTTATAGATATTTCTGCCGATGGCCGGAATAACAATGGCGGCGATCCGCGCCCGGCGCGCAGCATAGTTGTTGCAAACGGTATCACCATTAACGGGCTCGCGGTTATCAATGAAGTTGTCACTCTCGATAAATATTTCGAAAGTCACATCACTGGCGGCCCTGGTAACTTCGTTATTGTTGCCAATGATTACAAAGCCTATGCCACTGCCATTAAGCGCAAATTGATATTGGAGATACTCGGCCCCAACCTGGTCTAACTAGGGTCAGGTCTGGTTTTATTGAAACGTTTTTGGAAGATGCAGCGTTCTCGTTTAAAGTCAGGGAAGCGAATCACTTAATATTGTTTTTTCGCTCACAGATAAGCGGGTTGGGCATTTATGGCGCTACGTTTCGCAACAACGTGTCTGAAAATAATTGTGGCATCCCTGCTCGTCGGTTTGGTTCTCTCTGCCCTCAACATAACCGCCGAACAGGTGTTGAATGATGTTGGCGTTACGCCTGAAAAAATACTGCTTTGGATGCAAAGCGGAATAAAATGGGCGCTGCCGAATATCCTGCTGGGCTCCATTGTCATTGTGCCTGTGTGGATTGTTATTTATTTATTCCGGCCCCCGCGCGGCTAAGGCACGCATTGTTGAAGTATATCTTCTTCAATAACAGGCCTGTTCCTTTATACTAACAGCATCATGGCCTTTGTATCAGCATGCAAAACATTGTTCAGTGGCGCACGGTTAACGCTTCTGTCTCTCTTTTTGGGCCTCGGGGTGCCGTACTCCAGCTTTGCTGCGGTTGAAGAAATTACTGGCATTGCTCAGATTGTCGATGGTGATACATTCAAGATCGACGATAAAACCATCCACCTTTTTGGCATTGATGCACCAGACATCGAACAACAATGCCGTATATATCAGTTGGAATGGCCGTGCGGCCAACGTTCCATCGTTACGCTTGAACGCCTGATTGCGCAAAAACCGGTGCGGTGCGAATTAGTCGACACTGGTTCTCAGAACGACGATAAACTTGTCCACGCTAATTGTTATAACTATGAAAACGTTAATCTCAATTCCGCGATGATCGGCTCTGGCATGGCCTTGCCCCTGCTGAGCCAATCGCAGCGATATGCGACCGCAGGAAGATACGCAAAGATTAAGCGGCTGGGCTTGTGGTCTGGAAGGTTCATCCCTCCAGCGGAATGGCGCGAGGGTAAACGCTTCAGGCCGATCGGCCAGCCCTTTAAACGCAGAAATCTTAAAGATTAACCTTTGAAACCCTGACTGTGCTGGTCCGATGGAGGGATGAATGGTTCAATCTTGAGAATTTATGCGTTAATATCAGCACGTCAGAATTCAGGGTGTACAGGGCGAAATGATCAAAGTTCAAACAGAACCATTTGACAGCGGCGATGAGATTGCCAAAATAACTGCAGGCAATACCGCTATCGGCGGTATCGTTTCGTTTATTGGCACCGTGCGCGAAATGTCGGGGGGCTCGTCGATAAAAAGCATGACGCTGGAGCACTACCCCGGCATGACAGAAAAAGCTCTGGAAGAAATAGAAGCCGAAGCCAATCGCCGGTGGCCGCTGGAAACCTCATTGATCATACACCGCTATGGAAAACTTATGCCGGGCGAAGGCATCGTGCTGGTCATTACCGCCTCAGCTCATCGCAAGG
>JAJFHR010000332.1 GCA_021775515.1 Hyphomicrobiales bacterium
TCCCATTTAAGTGTGCATGGGGCTGAACCACAGGCCGACCAACAATCAGCCTTAACCAACCTGCGGCCCTCGCCGTTGCAGACCCCACCTGATGAGCGGTATTTGCGCGGGCGGTTGATACACAAATTACTTGAATATGCGCCGGGTGCCGTACCTGACACCTATGCGGAGTTCTGCCGGAATTTTTTACAAAGATCAGCACCGTCATTTACCCCGGAAACCCGGGACAGCATGACCCGCGAAGTGTTGAGGGTGATAGAAAATTCTGAGTTTTCACCACTTTTTGACAGTCACGGCCTAAGCGAGGTTCCAATTGTCGGGCAGGTGCATGTGGCACCTGAAAATAAAATGGTCAAAGTATTGGGACGCATTGACCGCCTCATCATAAAATCGGGTGAGGTTCTTGCAATTGATTTCAAGACCGACCGAACGATTGCCGCTGGTCCCGAGGCAATACCCCCAGCCTACAAGAAGCAAATGGCGCTCTACAGGCATTTGCTGGCACAGGTTTTTCCTGACCGGAATATCAGATGCCAATTGTTCTGGACGGCGGGACCAACGTTGATGGAACTTCCCGAGGAAATTCTTAAATCAGCTCTTCAGGTTTCGGGCTAATTCTGTTCATATGATAAGGCGCGACAAAGGCCGTGGTAAAATTACCGTGTTGAGCATCTTGACGAGTCTCGCCACCATCACTAGGTTTGCTTCACGTTATATCACCCCGTCACCAGTGTGACGGCAGCCCAGAGGTTTATATTATGACAACAACACATGTGACTGATTCATCATTCGAGCAGGATGTTCTTGGGTCTTCGGAGCCCGTAGTCGTTGATTTCTGGGCGGAATGGTGCGGTCCCTGCAAACAGATTGGCCCCGCTCTAGAAGAGATTTCGACGGAAATGGATGGCCGCGTTAAAGTCACCAAGATCAATATTGATGAAAACCCCAGTATTCCGTCTAAATACGGAATTCGCGGCATACCGACGTTGATGTTGTTCAAAAACGGTGAAGTTGCTGCGACAAAAGTCGGCGCTTTGCCCAAGGGTAAAATTCTCGAATGGATTGAGCAGTCTATTTAAGGCCGATTTTGTAGCTTTAATTGTTATTCTGCGGCCGTATCGCCGCGATGCAACTTCAAAGCATTTCCGGCCAGATACAAAGATCCACAAATTAATATGCGCTGATCGCTGAGATTGGTCGATGACGCCATTTTCAACGCCTGCTCCAGATTTGCCGCAGGCGTGGTCGTAAAGCCCTGCTGAACCGCGATTGAGGCGATATCCTCAGCGCTCACTGCATTAGCCTCGCCCGGTATCTGAACCGTAATAATTTGCTCACACAGGCCTTTAAAGGGTGCGAGATATTGCGCAATATCCTTGGTGTTCAACATGCCTAAAATCAGCACGACGGGCTTAGGCACACGATCCTCGAGATCGGCGAGCGCCGAGGCAACCGCCCTGGCCGCATGTGGGTTGTGGCCGCCATCCAGCCAAATCTCGGTAGTCTCACCGGTAAAGCCATGAAGGGCGCCAATTTCAAGCCTTTCCAGCCGAGCCGGCCACCTGGTATTTCGCAGCCCGGTTTCAATATGGGCGGGCGTTAGTGGCGGAAAACCCAGCGCCCGCAAGGCAGCAATGGCCGTTCCGGCATTGTCAATTTGATGCCGCCCGGCAAGACGCGGCAACGGCAGATCCAAAAGACCGGCGTCATCCTGGTAAACCAAACGGCCATGCTGTTCAAAAGCCTGCCAGTCCTGATTGAATATTAACAGCGGGCTGTGTGTGTTTTGAGCCACCTGTTCGATGACTTTCAGCGCAGCCTCTTTTTGCGGGCCAACGATGCACGGCACGTCACGTTTTAAAATTCCGGCTTTTTCTCCAGCGATCTCTTCCAGGGTATCGCCGAGATATTGCTGATGATCAATGTCGATTGAGGTTAGAACGCTCAAGGCCGGTTGTTTTACCACGTTCGTGGCATCCAACCGGCCGCCAAGCCCGGTTTCGAGCAGCAAAAAATCAGCTTCCAGCCGCGAAAACGCCAGGAAGGCTGCTGCGGTGGTAATTTCAAAAAAAGTGATCTGCGCCCCTTTATTTGCCGCTTCACACTCTTCCAGCAGGTCTGAAAGCCGGGTTTCTTCGATATGCTGGCTTTTACCGGGTTCCTGGCTCAATCGAATGCGCTCATGAAAGCGCACGAGATGAGGAGACGTATAGGTTTGAACGCGCGCACCCGCTGCCTCCAGGCTTGTGCGCATATAACTGAGAACAGAACCCTTGCCGTTGGTTCCAGCAAAGTGAATGACCGGGGCCAGATGCTCTTCAGGATTTCCCAGAGCGTCAAGTAATCGCTGCAAACGATCAAGTGATAAGTCTATGACCTTCGGGTGCAAGGCCAGCAGCCGTGCTAATATATCATCGCTGAGAGCCATGGAGGGCCTTTTTTGTGGTTTGTGAACTGCCTTGAGAACATCAAGGTATTGATGTTATGCCGGTTCCGGCGCCGCCCCGTTATCCGCTACACCTAGATCTGGGCTGGCCGTTTTCGCCGGTTTGCTTTTACGCACCGGTTTTGTATCTGTCTCGCGGGCATCAACCAATTCGGCTGCAAGTAGTTCCTCTTCATCGTCGCTCGCGTCTTTCACCGGTTGCTCGGACACATTAGCAACCTCTTCTGCTTCATCGCTGCTCTCCGCATCAGCCGCGCCCAGCAGCGGTGCTTGGGTTAATTCATCAGCAATTGCCGGGGATTTTGTCAGTAGACGAACAAGACGGCTCAGAGTATCGCGCAGATCGTGGCGGTGAACCACCATATCAACCATGCCGTGCTCATAGAGAAATTCCGACCGCTGGAAGCCATCGGGTAATTTCTCCCGGATAGTCTGTTCAATAACCCGGGGACCGGCAAAGCCGACAAGCGCACCGGGTTCAGCAATATGGACGTCACCAAGCATGGCATAAGAGGCCGTAACGCCGCCGGTTGTCGGATTGGTTAACACGACGATGTAGGGCAGGCGTGCTTCGCGCAACCTTTGAACGGCAACGGTTGTGCGCGGCATTTGCATGAGCGATAAAATACCTTCCTGCATGCGCGCTCCCCCGGCAGCGGCAAACAAGATAAGCGGGCAGGAATTAGCGACCGCTGTTTCCATGGCGGTGACAACGGCTTCACCCGCCGCCATGCCTAAAGATCCGCCCATGAAAGAAAAATCCTGAACCGCGGCAACAACTTCTATGCCTTCAAGATTGCCTTTAGCAACTGATACCGCATCCTTAAGCCCGGTTTTGCTGCGCGCGTCCTTTAAGCGATCTGTGTAACGTTTTTCATCGCGGAATTTGAGTGGATCCAGAGGCACTTCCGGCGTGTCAATTTTTTCATAATCGCCGTCATCAAAAAGATGCTTCATCCGCTCTACGGAGGGCATGCGCATATGAAATCCGCTGCCGGGAATAACAAACTGATTGGCCTCGAGATCGCGATGGAACACCATCTGGCCGGTATCGGGACATTTGATCCACTTATTGTCAGGCACATCGCGGGTGCGCAAAAGCCCCTTAATTTTGGGTCTGACGACGTTTTTGATCCAATTCACTCTTTGGCTCTCCGCTTGCCTCCCAAAACGGATCGGGAGGATGCTCTAAGGTTCCTAGGACTATGTGGCGCGTGCAATGCCATGTTTCAAGTTTCGCACAAGCGATAGAACGGTGTCTACAGTTGATGCGCTGGCCTGTTCATCATGAGTTAAAGTCTCTTTTAACGTACTCACCAGGGCTGTACCAACCGCAACACCGTCAGCCTGTGCAGAAATTGCAGCGGCCTGCTGAGGAGTTCGCACGCCAAATCCGGCTACAACCGGCAAATCAGTGTGGTTTTTAAGCCGCCCGATAGCTGAACCAACCACATTTACATCCGGTGCCGCCGTACCGGTGACGCCGGTAATGGAGACGTAATAAACAAAACCGCTGGTATTCGTTAAAACTTTTGGCAGCCGTTTATCGTCAGTTGTCGGTGTGGCCAGCCGAATAAAATTTAATCCGGCCTTTAAGGCCGGGATGCACAGTTCGTCATCTTCTTCTGGTGGCAAATCAACAATGATAAGGCCATCAACCCCGGCAGACAGGGCATCTTCAATGAAGCGGTCGCATCCATAGATATAAATCGGATTATAATACCCCATGAGCACGATTGGGGTTTCCGGTTCTTTGTTTCTGAATTCCCGCACCATCGCCAAGGTTTTGATCATCGTCTGACCACCCTTGAGCGCCCGTAAAGATGAAGCTTGTATGGCCGGTCCGTCCGCCATCGGGTCGGTAAACGGCATGCCGATTTCAATAACGTCGGCGCCTGCTTCAGGCAGTTCGGAAAGAATTCTCAGACTGGTTTCATAATCGGGATCACCCGCCGTTAAAAATGGCACCAGAGCTTTTTCACCGGCAGCTTTCAGGCTGTCGAAACGCTGCTTGATGCGGGTTTTGCCTTGGTTGTTTTCGCTAGGATTTTCCATCGACTAAATTTCAACTCCCAGATGTTCGGCCACTGCAAAAACATCCTTATCGCCGCGACCGCACATATTCATGATGATGAGATGATCCTTGGGCAACTCAGGTGCCATGCGGGTAATATAGGCGAGCGCATGCGAGGGCTCAAGCGCGGGAATAATGCCCTCAAGTTTGGTACAAAGTTGAAACGCCACTAAAGCTTCTTTATCAGTGGCAGACACGTAGTTGACCCTGTTGGTCTCTTTGAGCCAGGAATGTTCGGGCCCGATGCCGGGATAATCCAGGCCGGCTGAAATTGAGTGGGCTTCTTTAATCTGGCCATCATCATCCTGCAGAAGATAGGTGCGGTTACCATGTAAAACTCCTGGCTTGCCACCGGTTAAAGAGGCTGCGTGTTTTGGCGTATCAAGGCCCAATCCAGCTGCTTCAACCCCATACATCGACACCGACATGTCATCTAAGAAATCATAAAACAACCCGATCGCATTGGAACCGCCGCCGATACAGGCCACCAGTGAATCAGGCAAACGGCCTTCCGCCGCCATCATCTGCTCCTTGGCTTCCTTGCCAATCACTGATTGAAAATCACGAACCATCGCTGGATAGGGATGGGGACCCGCTGCCGTGCCGATGATATAAAACGTATCTTCCACATGAGCGACCCAGTCTCGCAGCGCTTCATTCATGGCGTCTTTCAGCGTTCCGGTGCCCGACGTAACGGGCACAATTTCAGCACCTAACAAGCGCATGCGGAAGACGTTGGGTTTTTGCCTCTCGATATCTGTCGCTCCCATGTAAACCACACAAGGCAGACCGAAACGGGCGGCAACGGTAGCCACCGCC
>JAJFHR010000333.1 GCA_021775515.1 Hyphomicrobiales bacterium
TGCCTTTTTCTTTCTTGGGAAAGAAAAAGCTGATATTTGACATCGACGAGGCAAAATTACCGCCACCAAATCCACACAGCAAGGCCAAGAGCAGGAACATCGCATAAGGAGTTCCCGGATCCTGCACCGCATAGCCAATGCCAAAGGCCGGCACCAGAAGTGAGGCGGTGGTCAAGGTCGTCCACAGGCGGCCGCCGAAAATCGGGATCATAAACGAGTAGAAGATCCGCAACGTCGCCCCCGACAGACCGGGCAATGCAGCCAGCCAGAACAATTGGTCAGACGAATAGTTGAAGCCGATAGAAGGCAGCTTGGCTACCACCACGCTCCACACCAACCAGACCGAGAAGGCTAATAAGAGACACGGGATCGAAATCCACAGATTGCGCCGGGCAATGTTTTTGCCTTTGGTTTCCCAATATTCATCATCATCGGGGTTCCAATCATCAATAACCGGTCCCAGAGCCTCACCATGTTGGTCCGGCACATGAATTTCAGCCATTTCCGGCAATTGCGGCAGTTCGCGCATTTTTTCCGGCAAGGCTCCACGTTCCATGCGCCCGATCGAAACATGCATCCAGATAAGAGCAACACCAACGATGCCGAACAGAAGCATGAAACTGCTTGTCCACACGCCGGTAAGATCGTTCATTACGCCGAAAATTATCGGCAAGACAAATCCACCCAAACCACCAATCATACCCACCAGGCCACCGACCGAGCCGACATTGCCGGGATAATACACTGGGATATGTTTATAGACGGCCGCCTTGCCCAGGGACATGAAAAATCCGAGCACAAAAATAAGAACAACAAAGGGAACCAGTCCCATGCTTGTAGAAAATTTAATCGGCCCTTCAATTCCGTGAATGATGTAGTCGGTATTGGGATAGGACAACATGAAGGTTACCGCCAGGGTCACACCAAGTGTCCAATACATCACGGCGCGCGCGCCATATTTGTCTGACAGATAACCACCATATGCCCGAAACAAACTGGCCGGCACAGCAAAAAACGCAGCAAGGATACCAGCGGTTTTTATATCGACCTCGTACACCCCGATGAGGTATCTCGGCAGCCACAAGGCGAGCGCAACGAACGAGCCGAACACAAAAAAGTAATAGAGCGAAAAGCGCCACACCTGAACGTTTCGAAGAGGTTCAATTTGATCGATGAATGACTGCCGCCGAACTCCTTTGGCTTTGCGCTCCTGGAGCGCCGGGTCGCTTTTTGCAAAGAGAAAAAACAAAACGCCGGTGACAAACATGATGAGAGCATAAATGCGAACGACGCCTTGCCATTCGCCGCCCATTGCCACCAGAAGGAAGGGCGCACCAAAATTTGTCACAGCCGCGCCAACATTTCCGACCCCAAAAATTCCCAGAGCCGTTCCCTGGCGTTCTTTTTCATACCAACTGGAGATATAGGCAATGCCGATGGCGAAACTACCTCCGGCCAAACCAACACCGAGACCGGCTATAAGGAACATCGGATAGGTTGTTGCATAGGTGAGCAGGAAGGCGGCGAACGCCGTCACCAGCATCTGCAATGAATAGATGATCCGGCCACCAAATTGGTCGGTCCAGATGCCCAAAAAGACCCGGCTTAATGAACCAGTGAGGATTGGAGTGGCGACTAAAATACCAAATTGAGTGTCGGATAGCCCAAGTTCGGCTTTAATTTTGATACCAATGATGGAAAAGATAGTCCAAACCGCAAAACACACCGTAAAAGCAAGCGTGCTTAAAGTGAGCGCGCGCGTTTGTTGACCAGAAGTTACAGAATCTAAATGCCCCATGAAGGATCCAATCGGCTGGTTGACCTAATGTCATTTCAAAAATGAACCTCCCTCATACGTTGCGTCGGGCTAATCAGAATTGATTGAGATCAAAACATCGAAGAATTCAAGTTTGGCAACTTGAGCAAAAATCAAGTTCTCTCGTGCCCGGCAATCGCCGTCACGCGGAACGCGGATATAGTTAAATACCGTTTGGATGAAATTTCAGGTTTCAACCAGCTATCGATTTTTTTTGAAATTCTCTCAGCCGGACACGGAAATAAGTATTCTCATCAACTGATCCGGCCCGCCTGTGGCAGATTATCTCAAATCATAAAACCCGCCACGTCATCCAATTGGACGACATGGCAATAGATCATGTTGATAATCTCCAACTCGCGGATATGCAGTTCAGACGTCGCAGCAGCGCAGCAATTTTCCACAACGACAACATTGAAGCTCTCGTCAGCCAAACTGCGAACCGTAGATGATACACATTGATCGGTAAAAATTCCCGCGACCATCACATTTTTTATCCCCATATTATGAAGAATAATGCGCAAATTAGTGCCGGTCAGAGCACTATCTGTTGTCTTGAGAATGGTAATCTCGTCATCTTTGGCTTCAAGTTCAGCCACCACATGAGAATCGGGCCGGTCTTTGGGCAACAGCAAATAGTTGAAGCCGGGTTTTTTCTGACTTAATGAGCGATCGCGCCCGTCAGTTTTCAAGCAGGCAATACGGGCAAAAATCACCTCCGTCCCGTTCGCCCTGCATTGTTCGATGAGTTTTGCCGAATTGGGAATTACGGTATCATTCATTCGGTCGAAAAATGGTTGCCAGCGCAAATTTTCTTCGGCATCTTTTTTAGGTTCCAAATATGTATTTTGAATATCGATAACCAAAAGCGCCGTCTCTTTGGGATCCAGCACAATATTTTCCGGCTCTTCTGCGTTTGCATAATAAAAAGAACGGTATGCAGTTTTCCAACTCATCATTTTTTCTCCCGTAATTTCATTCGGCGCAAAATCAAATCGCCAACTTCACGTGTTGCCACAAGCCCGCCGGGGCGAAAAATCAACACTGCAATCATCGCCAGCGCCAATGTAATCTCAGTCACTCCGACCACCTGTTCAGAAAAGAGTTGGGCCTGGTTTACCAGGCCTTCAATCGCTCGCAGGCCTTCGAAGACGATGGTCACAATCAAAACACCAAAAACAGCGCCTGTAACAGTCCCGGGTCCGCCGATAACCAACATACCGAGAATGACAAATGTTTCTTTCAGATAAAATGCCTTGGGAGAAAATGAGGTTATGAAATGTCCCCATAACGCCCCGCCAATTCCAGCAAACAACGCACTGAGGATAAAGGCTATCCATCTCAAGTTTGGTACGTGCGCACCTAAGGCTCCAGCAGCCACCTCATCATCTCGCGTTGTACGCAGCAAGATGCCAAGACGTGATTCTTTAAATGCCAAAGCCGCGGCAATTGCCAGCGCTGCGGCCCCAGCAGCAAGGTAGAGATTGGTCACTCTTGGAATGCCGAATAGCGTCCGCGGACCGTTGGTAACCTCACTCCAGTGCAGCATTACCGTATGTAAAACCACCAAAAGCGCAAACGAGGTAATCACGGCTGCAGCATCAGAAAGACGCATCAACGGATAGGAAACAATGGCTGCCACCAAGGCTGCAACCAATCCAGCGATTAAAATTGTGATATAGGGAGACATTTGCAGACCTGCGAACACCGGATACAGATCTGGAAGCGCCATGCCTTTCATCTGAACCGGAATGGTCAGCATCGCAGACGTATAGGCACCAATACCCATGAAGCCGACATGAGCAAAAGAGAGAATTCCCGAATTGCCCATAAACACCTGCAGCCCCAACACCAACACCAGCATTATACATAAATTAGTTGCAATCCGGCTCAACAGTCTGACTTCGGCAAATTCCGCTCCCAGGACCACGAGAACAACCAGTCCAATCAGCACAGCGAGGGTCATTAGATGTCGTGTCATGGCAATCCTCACGTCCGTTGCCCGGAAGCTGGGCCTTTCAACAGGCCTTCAGGCCGCCACAACAAAATCAGAATAACCAGACTAAAAGTGAACGCATCTCTAAATTTGAGCAAATCCTGGGGTAGTGTGTAGTTCAATCCTGTATCAATAAACGCTAATAAGAAGCCCCCCAACACGGCACCCTGCAGGCTGCGCATCCCGCCAATAACAGTAGCGATAAAGGCCACCAATAGTGGCTCCAACCCGATACCGGGCACAACAGAACCAATGCGCCCAAGCCAAAACAGCGCCACGATACCGGCCAACAATCCACTGATGGCAAAAGCCGAAGAAATAATCAGGTTGGCTGGAACTCCGAGCATCCTGGCCATGGTAAAATGAGTGGCGGCAGCCCGCATGGCAATGCCAATTACAGTTCGCCGCATGAGCCAGGCAAACAGGGCCAAGGAGATGACAGCTGTAGCAATGGTCAATAAATTACGCACAGGCGTAACCACACCCGCAATTTCAATTGTCGTGGTAAATAAATCAGGCAGAGGAATATTTCGCGGCCGTGGCGAAATGAACAATAAAGCGGCATTTTGCAGAAGCGTGGAAAAAGCAAAAGATGTTATCAAAACAGCCGTCACAGATTTTGCCCGCACCGGTCGAAACGCTACATAGTCTGTGGCAATTCCCATAAACATGGACATCAGGACGGCAACAGCCGCCATTACCAGCCACGGCAGTGCTGATCCATTGAGCAGGTATAAGGAATAACCGGCGACCATGATCAACTCACCGTATGCAAAATTGACCAACCGCAAAATTCCATAAACAATCACCAGGCCAAGAGCCATTAATGCGTAGGCGCCACCCAGACTAAGAACATCGATCACAAATTGTAAAAATCCGACCACCCGCTACCCTCCCAGATACATGGCGTGTAGGTCCGAGGCCTCGGCAATTTCAGCAGCAGAGCCTTCTGCGGCAATCTCACCAAGCCGCAAGACATACGCGCGATCGGCTATTTGCAGTGCTTTCGAGGCATTTTGTTCAACCAGCAAAATACTCAACCCTGTTGTTTTCAGTTCTACAATCATGTCAAAAATCTGATCCACAAGATTAGGTGCCAGGCCAAGCGATGGCTCATCCAGCAGCAGCACCTTGGGGTCGGCCATCATCGCTCGGGCAATAACCAACATTTGTTGTTCTCCTCCTGACAAAGTACCCGCGGCTTGATCAACACGTTCTTGAAGGCGGGGAAACAGTGCGTACATTTTCTCAAGATCAGCACGAACAATATCTATCTTGGAGCGGCGGATATAGGCCCCCAGCCGCAAGTTTTCGGCAACCGTTAAATCAGGAAACACATCGCGGGTTTCAGGCACCATCGATACGCCGCGCCGCACCATGCGTTCAGGTGATGAACCGGTAACGTCGATACCATCAAGATGCACCTGCCCACCGGTGGGCTTAAGCGCCCCCGCAATGGTCAACAACAAGGAAGATTTACCCGCACCATTAGCCCCGAGCACAGTAACGAGTTCGCCTTTTCCTACATTAATCGACACCCCTCTTACCGCTCGCACCGGGCCATATCCCGCCTCGAGGTTGGAAACTTTAATCATGTGTGAACTTCCACCGAGGACCCGAGATAAGCCTCAACAACCGCCGGGTTAGTGCGCACGCTGGAAACATCGCCGCTGGCAATTGTCTTCCCCGAGGCCAATACTTGCACCCGGTGACACAGACGCATAATTAGTGGCATGTCGTGATCAATAATCAGCAGGCCAAGGCTACGCTGTTCCGGCAAAATTGCCAGCAGATTGAGAAGTTTTTCGGTTTCGCTTTCGTTCATGCCAGCAGCCGGTTCATCAAGTAATAAAAACCGGGGGCGGGCGACCAGCGCTCGCGCAATTTCCACCCGGCGTTTGTCGCCGTAATTAAGATTTCCAGCCAACTCATCAGCCCGGTCCAAAAGTTCAAATTCACCAAGCATTTCCCGCGCCGCAAGGCGAGCCTGCCGCCGCCCCTCACCTTGAGCAAGGGCCGAGGCCTCCACATTTTCAGCAATTGTCATGGCATTGAACAACCTTACAATTTGAAAAGAGCGGGCGATGCCAAGTCGAGCAATTTCGCGTGGAGAAAGACCGGTAAGTTGGTCGTCTCCCGCTTCCACAGAGCCGCCGCTAAGAGGCACCTGACCGGTGGTCGCGTTAATCAAGGTTGTTTTACCAGAGCCATTGGGCCCAATAAGTCCCAAAATTTCACCGGGTTCTACAAACAGCGACACGTGGTCAAGCGCCCTCAACCCCGAAAATTCGACTGAAATGTCGGTTACCCGCAAGGCATTGGAGGACATGATTGAGACCATTGCGTATGTTGCCACACCGGAAGAAAAATACACCGGGGCAAAACCTGCCCCGATGTTTATGCGTTGGATTAAGGCGCCGGTGGATTGGTTGGACGTCGCCAACCGAGGAATGCCGGTTTGCCGCCTTTGAGTTCAACCAATACAGCCGCCTTATCCGGGGCATGCCCTTCAGCTGCATTTTTATATGAAAGTTCACCAGTCAAAAGCTTGAAGTTGCCTTCTTCCAATGCTTTGGCAACCGCAGCACCGTCAGTGGACCCAGCA
>JAJFHR010000334.1 GCA_021775515.1 Hyphomicrobiales bacterium
GGCTTTTCCGGCATGCTGGTAATTCTCAGACCAGGTTTTGTCGACTTTTCTGCAGTGATGTTGCTGCCGGTAATCGCTGCCATCTTCATGGCCGTATCGTTGTTGATCCTCAAGTTTCTGTCGTCCAGGGAAAGTCCCGGCGCCAATGTTTTCTACCAAAACCTGATGATGACGCCGATGTCACTTATACCGGCCCTATTCGTGTGGCAGTGGCCAAGGGCGGATTTATGGGTTTTGCTGGCGGCAATCGGCCTTTTGGCCACGCTCGGCCACCTAGCATTGGCGCGTTCATACAAATTTGCGGAAACCTCAGCCGTTATGCCGTTTGATTATGCCCGTTTGCCATTCATCGCGATTATGGCTTACATGTTTTTTGGCGAAGTTGCAGATTTCTGGACCTGGTTGGGGGCGGCCATAATTGCGGCATCAGCGCTTTATATCGCCAGACGCGAAGCAATACTGTCCCGAACAACCGCCGATCAAAAACCGCTTGTCGGTGAACCTTGATTTAATCTATCTGCAGCCCCCCTCAAAATTCGCACAACCACTCAACAGTTAAACGCTCATTAATATCCCTAACTTAGGATCAAAAAACATGGTCAACAAAGTGATAATGACGCGGCAGAATCTGCGCCATTGATCATCGGAAAACAGCGGGAAATCTCATGCAGCCAGCCAGCGTTTATAATCTTGCCCTGGAAAAACGGCTCCATCGCCGTGTCGATATTACATTGCCGGGACGATACATGTTGGCCAATAAGCAGGAATACCGCTGCCAGACTCTTGATGTTTCAATTGGCGGGATTGCGTTAAGCGGGTTTATCCGCGGAAATCTTGGAGAAAAAGTCATTGCCTACATTGATGAGATAGGCCGAATAGAAGGCACCATCGTCCGGCACCTGGAAAAGGGATTTGCCATTGCATTCACACCCTCACCGGCTAAGCGCGAGCGGCTGGTTGATAGACTTACCTGGTTAATGAACAAAAACGTTGTTGAAGAAAACGACGCCAGGCAGTTTACCCGGCACATGCCGAATTTGAGCGAAACCAAGTTCGTTTTGCCAGATGGACGCACCTACCCCTGCCGGATTATCGACATGTCTATTAACGGCGCTTCAATTCAAATTGATGTGATACCAGATATTGGCGCTGAAATAATGCTTGGAAAAATGAATGGCCGGGTCATCCGGCATCATGACAGTGGAATTGCGGTAGAATTTACCGATATTGATGATAAGGGTACTATTGCTGATCATTTCGGCAACCAATCTTCATCCACCGTGCATTAAACACCCAGGTTCCGGCGAAAATTCCGCAGCCAAATCGCCTTTTTCATTCACTGCACCAGCACCACGTTAATTTCCCTATTGACGTATTATCGGCTGCATAAAACCTGGTTTTTGCTGAAAATTCCCCATTTTTGAGTCTGGAAAGCAGAAAAATCAAAAAAATTTCGACCTATTTTCAAAAAATTTCAGTCTATTTTGCCTACAATTGTCATAAATTTTATCCTGGTATTTCCCGGAAAATTTAGCAGAAATCCTCCCGCATCCCACCTTGAAAACATTCAACACGTTAATTTTAAACGATTTTCCGCCTGAGGCAGATCGTTAAAATTCTAATCAAATTCAGGCTTTTAAAAATTGAAACAAATGAAATTAAAGTTATAATACAGTTTTATTAAAGTAATAATAAATAAATTAGAATAATATCAAAATATATACTTCATAGTCATCTCATCAAAAACAGATGGGTAAGTAAAATGACTTTATTACGCAATATAATTACAGCAAGCACAGGCCTCGCAATGTTGGCAATCGCTGGACAAGCCACAGCAAGCGAGAACCCTGATCCACAGGAAACAGTATCACGCGCAGCGAATATGGCAGTTTTTGGGGAAACACTGCCGCCAATGGGATTTGTACAATTTTGCAAATCACAACCACAGGACTGCGGCGGAACGATGGGTGAAGCTGTCCGGGTGGTTATGAATGAACAACGCTGGAACGATCTTGTAACCGTAAATGACGCAGCCAACGAGGAAGTAGAGCCGGTCAGCGATATAGACCTTTATAAAGTTGTCGAGCTTTGGACATATCCGCAAGGCCGTGGTGATTGTGAGGACTACGTTTTGCTGAAACGCAAAAAATTGATGATGATGGGATGGCCCGCAGAAGCTCTTTTGATCACCGTCGTCCGCAACAAGTACAATGAAGGTCATGCAGTTTTGACCGTAGCCACCGACCAAGGCGATTTCATTTTGGACAACCAGGTCGCAGAAATCCTGCCCTGGCAGAAAGCAGAACTCACCTATTACAAGCGCCAGTCACAGAAAAACCCCTGGCAGTGGGTTTCGCTCAAATCAGGTCCGACAAATGCACGGCTTGGCAGCACAGCGACGATTACCAAACAATAAGAACACCCCCGGCCCGATCTTTTGTGCCCATCCCAAAATAGATCGCGCCACACCCCCAAACCGGTCCTGCTCCCCACAGGACCGGTTTTTTTGTGGGTGCATATAAGTTTCAGCGAATAGCTATGCGGTCAGCGAAAGGGCGAAACTTAGGAAAAATACCCCGGACATAAAGCTCCACAATGCACAAATTATGGTGCTGAGAGCTAGCCAATGACCAGGTCTGTTTTCGATAAACTGCGCTCTTATAGCATTTCTCATCACAACCGCTGGGCCTGCCGCCGCCAATACAATTGCGGTAACAAATACGAAAGGGCCGCCTTCGGCAAGAAGCTCGAAGTTCACCCGCTTGCCAGTCACCAATTGATAAAAACTTCCAATCAATCCGCCGGCGACAAAGCCAATTGATATTGCATACGCAAATACCGCCAAATCATGCACCATAATACTCTACGCCTACCTGTACTCATTCAAGGTTGCTTTTGGTTTTGGATGTTATTTGTCCCGGACAATTGCCCGGGGACATCCCTTGGACATCATCAAAGCAAGGTCCGTACCACTCAAAAACACTTTTCCCGTCTCAATACTGACCAATCCCCCCCCCAAGCGCAATATATTTACGTCTCGTTAACCATAAGTTTTTAGCTTTGTTACGCGTTTGTTCGCATTTGAAAATTTTGGCGGAAATTTTTGTGCCAAAACAGTACAACTCATCACACTGGAAACCGACACAATGCTGTCTCAAAAAAAAGTTTCTGAAAAATCAGAAAAATCTTCCCGCTTCTTACGTCTGCTGATAAGTGGTCTGTCTGTTGTTGTCCTGGCCGGTATCGGCCTGCTGGGCACGGCAACACAACTACAATGGCATCTACCCTCGCTTGACAGCATCGAACCTCAAGAAAAGATTGCAGCACTGCGCACACCAAAACCGCGGACCACTCAGGTCCATGAAACTTTCAACTCGCTGACAACGACCGAAACGATTGTTGCCAGTAAAATTGTGCAAAAGGTAAGTACCATTCCGCGCCCGGCAGCGGCGCCAGCGTCACCGCCCCCAGCAAAATCGGAATTATCACCTGCGCAATATGTTGCCCGGTATGTTGAAGCCGCCACCTCCTGGGTAAGCCCGCCTGTTCAGAGCTCTCCTGCGCTGGTCATCAAACAACCTGGTGATGATATCACCATCAAACAACTCGGTGAGAATCATAAAATACCGCTTAGCGGCGATGGTATGCCGGAATTTTATCAGGTCGTACTCGAGCCGGACGGGCGCAAAACGAAGTATGGACTAATACAGCGCAAGGTCCGCAAGAACTTTGGATATGACCAACAGGACATCTTCACCGGCCAAGTACCGGATGGCGCTTACGTTTTACATTGCCAGCAACCCGACGCAACAAAATCAAAACTGCGCGCGATGTGCTGGCGAGAGCTGCAAATATCAGACGATCAATGGGTCCAGTATCGCTTCCCGCGAACGCAACTGAAGAACTGGTGGAAGATCGAACAGAAAGTTCTTGCCAATATCGGATAAGACAACGGATCCAGTCGCCTTGTCTATTGAAGATCAAATCCCAGGATAGCCATCTGGAACGAATATGACTGATCATCGTCTTCATCATCTTCATCGCGATATAAAACTCCGATGAATTCATCGCCAATATACACCTCGGCAGAATCATCTTTCTGCGGGCGCTGACGCACTTCGATAATATCAAGTCTGAAAACCGAGCGGAGGTATTTCTCCAGCTTCAAAATCTCTTCGCGCTTCACTTAATCGCTCCTGTGCAGATGAAAGCAGCGGGCGGCCCGCCAACTAAATTAATGAGCCCTGTTTTATAGATAGCCTGGCTTATGCGCAACTGTGGCAATGGCCCATGCGTGACATACGCACAGGCCAGTGTATTTTCGTTAAAATCAAAAGTGTGCTGAAGTTTAGATTTTGCCATCGGGATTGTCGGTTTCACGGTCGAAATCACTGTCGTCGATCATATGATCCATCTTGCGGGCAGGCTCATCACAACCAGAATATCCGACAACCTTGGCGGGCACACCGGCTACGGTTCTATTTGGCGGAACATCCTTGAGAACGACGCTGCCCGAGGCAACCTTGGCGCAGGCACCGACCTCAATATTACCCAGAATGATCGCCCCGGCTCCCAACAACACACCGTGACGCACTTTGGGATGACGATCGCCGCCTTCTTTACCGGTTCCACCCAGGGTTACCCCATGCAGAATAGACACATCATCTTCAACTACCGCTGTTTCACCGATTACAACGCCGGTAGCATGGTCAATCATTAAACCGCAGCCAACGCTCGCGCCGGGGTGAATATCAACGCCAAACCCAGCAGAGGCCCTGCTTTGGATATAGGTGGCAAAATCCTTGCGTCCCTGCCGCCACAGCCAATTGTTGATCCGGTAGGTTTGCACCGCATGAAAGCCCTTGAAATAGAGAACCGGTTCAAGATAGCGGTCACAGGCCGGATCACGGTCTTGAATGGCGACAATATCAGCTCTAATCGCCGCGCTTATGTCAGGATCAGCTTCCAGCGCTTCGCTGAACACCGTACGAAGTTGCATCGGCCCAACGTCTGCTGTACCCAATAGCTGGGCCAAACGCAGGCTGATCGCATCTTCTAGCTTGTCGTGGTTGAGAACCGTCGTAAACACAAAGCTCGAAAGGTCAGGTTCACGGGCAACGACTTCTTCGGCTTCTTCGGTAATGCGTGACCACACGGGATCATAGGACTTCACCTCCCGTACACTGGTGCGCGAAATTGCATGTGTCATATTTCAATTCAGGCCCGGGATTATTAATCGTCGGGCGTTCTCTTATTCCTGTTAAAGAGGTGCTCAAACAAATCGTGAGCGCTAAAATTTGTCTGACTATAACATAGAGATGGGAAATTTGGCTAAATTCTCAATTACCCTTTTTTTTCAATTCGTGCACAATAAATTGAAGAGATAATCCCGGAAAATTGAATTTGAAAACAATTTGTCTTGTGGTTTCTGGCCGTTATTTACCAAAATACTTGTTCACAAAAGCCTCTATGGACAGGGTAAACAGGTCGTTCTCATCTCCCGCCACCATATGGCTTGCATTGCTCACATCCGCATAATCGGCATGAGGGACAAGTTTAAGAAACTCGCGTGCATTTTCCTCACTTACCAACTCGCTGGCCTTGCCCCGGACAAGCAAAGTCGGAATATCAAGGCTCCTTGCCGCCTCAATCATTTCTTCCTGCAACACCTTGCGCACAGCAGGTTCTGGTTGGCGATTGTGTAAAAACCGGGGATCCCAGTGCCACCGGTATCTTCCGTCTTCGCCCTGACGAAGGTTTTTCGACAAACCATTGAGGTTCTTCGGCCGCTTTCGATGAGGTAAATATTTCGCTATTACTTCGGCGGCATCTTCCAGACTATCAAACCCCTGATCAACATTTGCCGCCATGAAGCTCAGAATTTTTTCCACTCCCGCTGTCTCAATCCTTGGCGTGATATCCACAAGGACCAGTCCCGACAACGGGCTCTCGTTGCCTGCCTGTGCACAAAGTGCAGCAATGCCGCCCAATGACGCACCAATGCCTATTGGCGCATGGCCCATCGTAGATTTCAGATTTTGCGCAACTAAACCAAGATCCTGGGCAAAAGCCTGATAGTCATAATTAGCGCTCTTTGGCCACTCGCTGTCGCCATGCCCGCGCTGGTCAATAGAAGTTACATGATAGCCCAGGCCAGCCAACCGCTGCCCGGTTTTACCCCAGGCATGGCGCGTCTGACCGCCTCCCGGTGCCAGCAAGATCGGGTGATGTTCATCACCGCCCCATTGATCAGCAACTATCTGGTTGTTTTCAAAACCTGTAAAGGAAACCTGCCGCGGCGGCGTATCGAGGTAAAATTCAGTCATGGGAGTGAGTTCAAATAATTATCGGCCATGGACAACGATGCTGTCATAGCGCGATAACAAATTAATTTCCACCTCAATAGGCCGCAAGTTTGCCAACACAAGCTTTGCTTTCAAATTCCGTTCCAAAAAGAAATCTCAACTTTCCAGAAACTCAATAACCCCTTGTTTATAAACTTTATCGCCGACGGCCCGCATGTGATCGCGTCCTACTATGTCCAAGACCTGAGCGCCCGGGATTAGTGAGGCAAGCTCAGCCCCTGATCCGGCAATCGCATCTTTGGAGCCTACAGCAACCAGAACAGGTGTACTCACAGCGCTCAGCTGTTCGAGATTTATTTTTTGCCGCGATGAGCGCATGCAGGCTGCCAGGGCCTTAAGATCACTTTTTGTCTGCTCGGCAAAAGCCCTGAACATTCGCCCGCCAAGATCGTCAACGTCATCAACGCTGTCGGCTTCAAGGGCCTTTGCAATTGGCTCCGGGTCACCAACGCCATGGACCATATTAATGCCGAGGCCAGCAAAGATGGACCGATGCACATAGGCGGCATGATTCAGTGTAATAAATGCTGTAATTCGTGCGCCCATGGAATAGCCCATAATATCGACTTTTTTCAATCCCAGATGGTCAAGCAGCGCCACAGCATCATCTGCCATAATTGGTGCGCCGTAAAGTTTGGGATCATACAGTTTCTCGCTAGCGCCATGGCCGCGATTGTCGATGAGAATCACGCTGCGGCCGGCATTTTCAAGCGTGCTGACCCAGCCTGTGTCGCGCCAGTTTACGTTAGCCGTGGAGGCAAAGCCGTGGATGAGCAAAATCGGATCGCCTTCACCTATGACATCATAAGCAATTCGCACACCATCTGATTGAAACGATTTCACCTGGCTAAAACTCCTTCGCGAGCTGTTCCTTACAACAACAGTTGGAAAAAATGCCGACTGTCAATCGGTTGGTCTATCTTTTTTACTGATCAGCGTTTATTCTGGCGTCGAATCTACAGCTGTTTGTCCGCGTACATTGATCAGGACACATGGCATATAAGCAAGCCCAAAAGTGAGCACAAGATGGCGGAAACTCCCATACCCGATTTTCACAATGACATCGGCGTAGATACGATAGAGATTGGCACAAAAAAATTCCAATGCATTGGAGCGAAACCGCCATTTGATCATCCGCATGTATTTCTCGACATGGGGGATGAAAGTGAAATTGTCTGCCCGTATTGTTCCACACTCTACCGTCATAAAAGCTCCCTTAAACCAAACGAGGCCCAACCGGCTGAATGCGCCTGATATTGCATGTTCAGCCTTCCAACATGCGCAGGTAGATCGTGCACAATCCCGATATCATTGTCGCAGGCGCTGGAATTGGCGGTCTGGCTTTAGCTTTATGTCTGGCGCAACAGGGATTTGACATATTGGTGCTGGAAAAATCTCGCGCACCCGCCGAAGCCGGTGCCGGTATCCAGATAGGGCCCAACGCCTTTCACATACTAAACCAACTCGGGCTTAAACAAGAACTCCACAAATCAGCCCAGTTTCCCGACCGGATAGGAATTTACGATGCTGACAGCGGCGCAACACTTGCGCAAAGCCCGTTAAATCCGCTCATTGAACGACGGCACCAGGCCCCATATGCCGTCATCCATCGCGCTGAACTCCACAAGATCCTGCATGATCGGGCTCAAGATTGTGAACATATCAACATCAAACATTCTTCATCGCTCTCAAAATTTGTCGATGATGGGCACAATGTCATCGTACAGACGCAGGATCGGGAAAACTTTACCGCCCGAATTCTGATCGGCGCCGATGGTCTGTGGTCAACGGTCCGCGACCTGGTCATCGGAGATGGTCCCCCGCGTTATACCGGCCAGGTCGCCTGGCGCGCGGTAGTGCGCAAGGACCAGGTTGAAAAACGCTTTGCTGCGCCGGAAACAGGCCTATGGCTGGGCGAGCGGGCTCATCTCGTTCATTATCCCGTCTCGAATGGTCAACTCTTGAATATTGTTGCCGTCACCGCAGCTTCGGACCCGCCACGGGGCTGGTCTTCTCCCGGGCAAGCAGATAACCTGCTGGTGTGTTTTGAAAACTGGCATCCGTCGGTTTCAACCCTGCTGGAACAAGTATCGGAATGGCGCACCTGGGCGCTCTATGATCGCGACCCAGCGCCGGAATGGGGAGTTGGCCGCATCACCCTTCTCGGTGATGCCGCCCATCCTATGTTGCCGTTTCTGGCTCAGGGCGGAGCCATGGCAATTGAAGATGCGTGGATACTCACAGCCTTTGTGAAGGATCATTTGGACGAACCACGGTCTAGCCTGCGGGCTTATGAACACCTGCGAATTAAAAGGACCGCACGGGTGAGCCTGGCCGCGCGGGAAAACGCCACGATGTTTCACTTGAGTGGTTACAAACGCTTATTACGCAATATGGCGCTAAAAGCTTCCCTGACCTCCCCGGGATTGTTGCTGCGAAAATATGACTGGTTATATGGATACAAAGCTTTGGAAGAACGGCTACCCGTTTCAGATCAAGCACCGTTTTAGAAAGCCGCGTGCCTCCTCGGCTGCCATAAGTTTTTTCCCGGCAGCCCTCACCTCATCGGCAGCAATTTGAACAAGATCGGCATTGGCGTGCGCCAGGCTATTGTCCGGCAAAAAAAGATTATTCTCAAATCCCACCCTGACATGTCCGCCGGCATCAACCGCCGCGCGCATGCACGCGGCTTCCTGCCGCCCAAAGGCACACAACATGAACGGCCATTTGCGCGCGCCCAAAACCTCCAGAAAAGGTTCCAGATCTGCCGGCGTTGATTGTTGATCATGTGAATAGCGCCCTAAAACAAACAACAAAAACGGATTTTCAAAAGGCACGAGCCCGCGCTCCTTGAGATCAATGAAATAGGACAGTTCCGCCGCACTAAACACAATAAACTGCGGCGCGACTGATTTTTGCTGTAACCACAAAAAGAAGTCACCGGCCAAAGGTTCACTGGCCTCATCGGGCACAAATTCGCGCACAACGATAGAAACAAAATCCGGCTTCAATGCCCGCACGACGTCGATTTGTTCCGCAGTTGAATAGCGCCCAACCGCCTCCGTTGTCATCTGAACGATCATCGATTGCCCAACCGCACTACTTACCTTGGCAAGCATCCTGCCGTAAATTCCAGCATCAAGCGTATGGTGAAGCCGGGCATCACGCGCATGAACATGCGCTGCAACGGCGCCGCACTCACGTGCTTCCAACACAGCCTTGGCAACTTCATCAGGCGTAATCGGCAATTGAGGATGATCAGCCTTTGTGCGACGAGCACCGTTCGGTGCCACCATGATCATGACATCATCAAGCATCGATAATCGATCCCCCGTTTAACAGTTGGCAATCCAGTATACCGGAGAAAAAACAAAATCTGCAGTGCCGCCAATCAGCCTCTTCAAAACTTCGAAACTCTTCTCAGTTTTGCAAAGCACTTCGAGTTTTCAAATCGGCCGGTACCTTGATCGCCTCGTAACTTGCCATAAAACCATCGCCCCCTTCCACGATTGCCGCGAAATCTGAACGAGCCTTGCGCATCCAACTGTCCCTTGCGGGCAAACAGCCTGCCATTTTCCACTCTGAGCATGAAAAACGGTTTGCCTCGACATCTGCCGTGTTTGCTAAATCTCCAGATACCATCAAATCTTTTTTTGTCGCTATTGAGTTTAACCTTCTCTCGCGAAGCCCCAGGCGGTTTTACCGGGCAAATACGCTGAGCTCTTTGCCTGATTTGGTTCAAGGCCTGGAGTGTGGGCCTGTCTGTGGGCAGGTTTAGCTTTGCATATTTGTTAAGGCGCCCCATTGCGGATTGCGCCTTTGCCCCCCATTGGCCATCAACCGCGCCAGGTCTACAGCCGACCCGGGTCAACTGCTTCTGCAGCGCAAAAGTCAACTGGCGAATGTCGGGAGGAGATACGGATGTCGGAGGTAATGTAGTTTCCTGCAGGTTGGCAATTTTCTGCCGCTCACCTGGCGCCTTGGCTTTTTCCAGTTCGGCCAATCTCGCCTTGGCGATAACGGCAAATTCGCCCTTGCTGTAGCGATTGAGGTATTCCTTGAACAAGGCAGAATTATTACTCGTTTGTATCGAATTCCAAAACGATATCTCCGCTGCATTCGGGATCGACCGCAAAATTTTCGACATCGGCATTACGGTGCGATCACTACCAGCAGCCGACTTCTTTTCAGCCAAAGTTGTTTTGGCATACTCGGCGTAAATACTATTTGGATACCGTTTAATAAAGGCTTCGAGAACGCCGCGGGATCTGGAGTTTTGGATTGCCGACCATTCCTGTGCCGCTTTGCTAAGAACGGATTGAGAAACAACTTTTTGTTCCACTTTGCTAGGCACAAAATAAAATTCTCCGCGAAGAGAGGATTCCTCCCAAGGTGTTTGTTGCCCGCCGGTCTGGGCTTCAACTGAAATCCGCACCCGCTTAAACATCTGTTCGACAGTAAGCCCCGGCACCTGCATGGCCTCGGCCAGGGCCTTGGTATAGGGCGAATTGGCTCCGTCACCATCAGCAGCAACCTGGCCAGGTGCTGCAGCAAAGGCGACCAGGGATCCGGAGGCGGCCTGAACCCGCGCCAGGCCGCGCGAAACCGAACGCAATTTGCCCTTGAAGGGGTTGTTGCGGCAGGCATCCAATATTACCAGATTGAGTGTATTGCCCGCAGCTTCCATCTGGGACAACACATTAGCAGCGCTGATCGCCTCAATTTCTAGATCAGCCTCATCTACAATATCTGTGCCCAAGGGAACCAAATAATTAGTACCGCGTGCTTGCACCCCATGACCAGCATAATAAAACAGTCCTACAGCATCCTTGCCGCCGGTACGCAGTGCCCGGCCAAATTTTTTGACGGCTCGGGCAATCACTTTCCTATCTGCATCAACGGCGGAAACCACCTCGAAACCAAGCTTGCTCAAGGTTTCAGCCATCAGCTTTGAATCATTACTAGGATTTGGTAATTTTTGCAATTTGGTATAATTGGAATTGCCAATCACAAGAGCAATGCGCTTTTGGCCAAGGGATGGTGAAACAAATCCCAAATACACGAGCAAACCCGCAAGGAAATACTGGAAAATCTTGTTCATTACATCACCCTCCATCCCGGATTATTAAACAGATGAACCAGAATGGCAAAAAAAACAGCGAATTTCCACCAGCCGCAGAGCAACCCAAGTCACCCTTTTCCATTCGTCCTGACACTATCGCATGGTAGTCTTGCCGGCAAATAACCTGCGATAGGAAAATGGATATGGCTATTCTTGAGGGTAAAATAATTCTTGTTTCAAAAGCCTGTGAGTTTGTCGGACCGGCGGCATGTGCCACCTGCTGCAGTGAAGGTGCCGTTGTCATCGCTCACGACCCTAGTTTTGCTGATAGGGCCAAACGTGTGGAATTTGAAGACAAACACAGCAACATAAATGCGATTGAGCAGGAAGATCCGCAAACACTGATTTTAGGGATCGTAAAGACCTATGGCCGGCTCGATGGCGTGGTTTCCAATGACGGGTTTCCGGCAATCAGAGCTGAGGTAGAAGATGCAAAAACGACAGATATGCAGGCGGGTCTGGAGGCAATGGTCGTGGAGCCCTTTCGCCTTATCGGCGCTGCTGTCAAACAGATGAAACAGCAAGGTAATGGGCGTATCGTACTGGCAACTTCAGCCGCACCATTTCGCGGCTTTGCCAATTACAGTATGTACGTCACCGCCCGGGGAGCGCAAAATGCAATGGTTGTCGCACTGTCTGGCGAATTGGCAAAAAATGGAATTTCAATCAACGCCGTCGCGCCAAATTTTATCGAAAGTCCGGCCTATTTTTCTAAGGCTGTTTTAAATGATGATGACTTTCGGGCAAAGATTGAAGCGCAGGTTCCTCTAGGCAGATTAGGCAGGCCCGAGGAAGTCTCCGACGTTGTTGCATTTCTGCTTTCTGAAAAAGCCAGTTTTGTCACCGGACACATCATACCCGTGGCCGGAGGCTGGGCATAATACCGCCCGCTCGAACAACCTGTTTCCTTTGAACTCAGTGTTTAAGGTTGAGTGTCGAGGTCAGGCGACATCACGATCATTTGCCTTATCCTCACGATGCCACCGGGCGAGCGTGGAAATTAAATTAGCCTGCTTGATCGGCTTGGTCAGATAATCATCCATTCCCACATCCATGCAGCGCTGCTGATCGC
>JAJFHR010000335.1 GCA_021775515.1 Hyphomicrobiales bacterium
CTCGGCGCTTTGCGCCAGTCCCAGGGGATCGGCCGAATGTTTTTTGGCATCCTCCACGTCGCTCGCATCAAGCGGTTCAAGACGGGTCCCGGGATCACCAGTTATTGAAAGAAAACAGTCGTGATCACCGGGCAAGGCGAAGACATATCCCGCTTCTGGCACAATCACCAGAAGCCTGCGCAGTGTCGGCGTTTCAATAAAAACTTCGACGGGCCCGCCAACCACCCGCCACAAATCTGATTTGGCCGCCAGATTGACCGGACTTCCAACACCTACATCAATCAAGGTGCCAGACTTCGCCTTTGTTCGTTTTATCCGTGTAACCTTGGCCATTTCCCCTAGGCCTCCAGCAAACTGGCGTAGTGGCCATTTTGGATCATCAATTCTTGATGGTTGCCGCGTTCCACCGGCAAGCCCTGATCCAAGACGATAATTTCATCGCAATCGCGAATTGTACTCAAACGGTGGGCGATAATGATGCAGGTTGCACCGCGGCGGCGAATGGCATCCATAACTTCTTTTTCGGTTATCGGATCTAACGCGCTCGTAGCTTCATCCAACACGATGATTGATGGATCTATACTGAGCGCGCGGGCAAGCTCCAGTCGCTGGCGCTCGCCACCGCTGAAATTTCGCCCTGCTTCGCTAACCTGTGAATCATAACTGCCCGGCCGCGCCGAAATGATTTCATGGATCCCGGCATCATGAGCAGCTCGAACAATCGCCTGCTCTTCAATACTCTCATCCCACAACATCAGGTTCTCTCGTATCGTCCCTTCAAACAGGGAATTTTTTTGATCCACATAAGCAAATCTCGCGGCACAAACGCTCCGCGGCCATTTATGAATGGGACGGCCGTCCAGACACATACTGCCGGAACGCGGCGAGACCAGCCCGGCAATCAGCTTTCCGATCGTGGATTTGCCCGACCCCGAGGCCCCGACCAGGGCAATGCGGCTGCCCGGCTTAACTTCCAGCGACAGGTCCCTGATCAACGGTGCATCCAGCGGTGCATAGCCAAATGACACATCAATCAGAGATATTTGCCCATTTGGCAGCTTGTCCAGTCCGCCATTGGCAGTGGCTCTGAAACGAACATCAGTGTTTTGTGCCAGTACATCGTCCAGGCGCGACAGATATGATTGCAGTTGCTGCAACTGCGCACCGAAGTTTGTCAGGTTGGCTATCGGCACCATGAAGCTTGCCGCCAGGCTCTGGAACGCCACCAGCATGCCTAAGGTCATCTGACCGTCCATCACGGCGCGGCCACCAATTATGAGAACCGCTGCAATGCTCAATGCCTGTAACAATCCCGGCACGGCAGAAAGCCAGGATTGCACCCGGCTTACCGCATGTTCTCCATTGGCAACATTGGCATAAAGACCACTCCAGCGTGTAAATAGGGTGTCTTCAGTGCCTGAGGCTTTAAAGGTCTCGATGTCTCGCAATCCGGCGATAACGGCGCTTTGGTATTTACCATCGTCAATGGAAATCTTGCGGTATCTGGCGGCCAGATACCGGGAGGTTGCGACAAGAAACACCAAATTGACCAGGGCCAAAACTACGATCACAACAGCAAGCGGAATGTGATAGGTCAACATGACGGCCAAAAAGAACACTGCCATCAGGGCACTCAGCGCAGCGCGAACAAATTCTCCGGTCAAAAGGTCGGCAAGACCTTCATTAAGTTCCATACGCTGGGCAATTTCTCCAGCAAAGCGCTGATCGAAAAAAGAGATTGGTAAAGACAGAAGGTGAGATAAAAATTTCCGCGAGCTGTCGCTGGCCAGGGCAATGTTAATGCGGGCAAGCGTATGAGATTGCATTTCCGCAAGCACATAACGAATGATAGCGGTCACAAACATGCCGATCATCAACGGCGGCAGCCAGTCATTGAGGCCACGAACCAATACATAATCGACAAAAATTCGGCTGAACACCGGAACAATAATGCCCGGCAGGACGACTGCTATGGAGACCAGAAAGACAAAGAGCAGAGGAAGTTTGTACCCTGACAATCGCCCATATAAGGAGCCCAAAACACTGGGTCTGGAACTGCCGCGTTCAAATTCTTCTCCCCGCGCAAAGATTAAAACCACGCCGGTGAACATTTCATTGAATTCTTCAAAATCAACCTTGCGCTGACCCGAAGCCGGATCATTGAGATAAACAGTCCTGCCACGAATTCCTTCCACCACGACAAAATGATTGAAATTGACAAAAGCTATCATCGGCGGGGTAAGGTCACGCAGATTTTCAGGCTCGGCTTTCAAGCCTTTAGCCGTCAGTCCAAAGGCTCGTGCGGCTTTAAGTATATTACTGGCCTTGCTGCCGTCGCGGGAAACACCACACGCTGTACGCAGCTCTTCCAGAGGCATATGACGGCCAAAATATCCCAGAACCATTGACAGGGCTGCAGCTCCACATTCCGCAGCTTCCAGTTGCAGGATTGACGGTGTTACCGCCCGCTGCCCCAGCCCCAGGCTGGCAAGCGGCCATTGCCAAATTCCAGCCATCAGTCAAACACCGCCGATGCATCACCAAAACGGCTAATGCCTGGAACAATAAGTTCAAGCACCCGGACCTTTCTGATTACAACATCACCCGATAATAACGTGCCGCTATTTATCGGTTGCGGTGGCCCTTGAGATGACGACCAGGTGAAGCCCGAGGTGGTGGATTTATTTCTTTTCAGGGCAACACGGATTTCAATCGGAGCGCCACTGGAAGAAAGCTGCTTAACTAGCTGATCATTTTGCAAAATCCGGCGCATCCCTTCCGGTGTTACCGGCAAGGGAGAAACTGATTTGACTTCGCCCAGAATGAAACCATATTCCTGCACCCGCACCGTGCTCGGTGCTATTTGCACGGCCATTCCAGGCTCCACACGCTTGCCCTTTTCAGGTGTCATGAATAGCAGGGCGATAAGACCATCTTGCACTTCCAGAGGTGCCAGAGTTGCCAGGGCCGTGCCGGGTTTGACCACTTCCCCTGGATTGACCTTAATCTCGACAATACGCCCGGCCTGGGAAGCGCGGATAATCTTCTGCGACGATAGCCGCGCCGACAAGCGGGAAATTTTTCTTTTCAGATCTTCAGATGCCAGGCGCTTATCGAGCAGGGCCAGATATCGCACACTTTGTTTTTCCGCCGTCTTCAGTTTGATCGAAATGACTTCTTCATCCAAGGTGCTCAAGCGCTCGCGAGCATTGCTCAAAGCAAGTTGAGCATCAATCAACCTGTCTCTTAAAACGACCTTTTGTTTTACCAGGTCTTTGACACTGCGAAGTTTTTCTTCGAGCAGCGCCTTGCGTTCATTCAGCAGATCGCGCGTATTGGCGATAGTCTTAAAGCGCTCTTCGCTGGCCACCGCGTCGCGTTTTGCCTGTTCACCGTAAAACGTCGTGAGTTCATCATACCGCAAGGTAGCATCAGCCAGTTCCGCCACTGCACCAGCAATTTCGCGTTGCAATTCAGCCTTTGACACAGTGGCAACCACCTGGTTCAGCTCAACCACATCTCCCACCTTGATGTCAAGGCTCTTCAGGCTGCCTTCAGTTGTTGCCACAATTTCTGCCAGACCCGCCTGGTTGATTAGAATACCCTTGCCTGCCACCCGGATGGGTGCGCGGGCCAAACTTGTCCAGGAAATTCCAGCAACTACACCTGCAAATACCACAAGCAAAAGCATCCAGGCGGACGGCCGCACGAGACTGATTGGGCGATCAAGTTGGTCGGGCGATGCCAGCCGGTCAAGGGCGGCTTTGCGGAAAATTTGTTGTCGAGGTTGTTTCCCCATGCACTGTGTCCTCTTAGAGCTTGAGAACACTAACATAAACCCCTTCGAGCGTCATGATTGCGGAGCTTAAGAGCAGCAATTCAGACGTCAGATAACACCGGATTTCACTGTGAAAACCGATAAATTCCGCACATTTACGCCGTATTAACCATGAGTTTCAAAACAAGCCCGAGTTTGCTCGAACTCCTCATCCCAAACATAAGAAAACTGGCGGGCACAGATTAACGGTCGCGGATTTTTATTACCACGTCTTTCAAAATCCGGCGGCAACGTCGTCTCATCGCTTCGAGCTGCACATAATACCCAAATGTACCCGGTGCCATAGATTGATCCGCGCCCAGAAGAAAATCGCCGACCTTTGTGGAATTATTCCACAAACTTTGTATAGCGTGGCCGGCAACGGTGGTAGCGGAATCAAGCCGGTCAGCCCACCTCGTTTCGAGAAAATCGCGGACAATGTCTTCCTCCAGCAACAATCCAGGACTATGAGACTTGTAGGTCTCATCATAAGCGCATTTTAACGTGAAAGCTGTTCGACCGGTCGAAATCGACAGGCTCACGGCAACGGGCATTTCATCCAGATAAAGCACTTCAGCCCGCGTTATTGATTTACCCTCGTTACTGCCAAACGCTTGCCGCGCGAAGGCAGCAGTGTCCGGCGAACACGCAAGGGCAGTTTTGCGTTCACCTTTCCAGCCGGACTTCTCGATGCGCATAAACTCTTCCACCGCAGCATCCAATTCCGGGCCAGAGGTATAAGAGCGCATGGAAATCTGACCTATTTCGCTCAACCGCTTGCGATTGCGTCTCAAGCCGCTTCTTCGATTTTTTGACACATGAGCGAGCATGTGTTCATCGAAAGTAGTCCCCTGATCAAGTACGGGACGGTCAAATACCTCAAACGTGGTTGAGGGTAGATTTTTCCCGTTCAAGACCCCATAGAATATGGCAGCGACAGGCCCTTCAATGTTGAGATTGTTAAACAGCCAGAACCTGCCCCTGCCTGCGTCATCACACATGAATTCAATCAGAGCTTCTACAGCTTCCCAGGCATGGTCGCGCTCGACGAGAGGAATAGTTAAGGTGATGAATGGACAGATCCATGCAGAGTTCACCTGAGAGGCTCCCAACCAACGCCATTTTTCCGGAACATAAGGCAAAAACCCGATCAAAAGACCACTTTTGTATACCGCCAAGGCCTTGATATCGCAGTCTCGTTCGATATATTGCAACAGCGGCCGCATAAATGCCGGGCAGTAATATGCATTTTCCTCCAGCGCATTCAGGCTCAGCCTTTCCCACTCCGCGCCCAAGGCAAAAACACCCTCGCGGTCCAGACAGACAACGGCAGGTTTTGCCTCATTGATTTGAGAAAGATTGTTCTGTTTATCTAAACTGACTGCCATGGCCATTTGTCTCACCTTTGCCACCACTACCGCCACCGGATGCATAAATTCACGGTTACGACTTACCACCGCGCCGCAAAACAGCGGGCAAAGGAATGCTGAAAACAATGTTGATGTCTAATCTGGATTTCACAATGCACGCCAAGGTCAAGCTGCGCACGCCAACCGAAATCGCGGTGGCAATCGCTGCGCCAATCACGCCGTAAAGGGGGATAAGAATAAGGTTCAGCACAATGTTCAAAACCAGTGCCGCCAGCGATGCTCCCGCACAGATCCGTTCATGCCCCAGCATG
>JAJFHR010000336.1 GCA_021775515.1 Hyphomicrobiales bacterium
CCAATGCTGGCAATGATGATGCAACCGGCACGCGCTGCAGCAAATACATCACCCGCGTTTCATTCTCCAGCTCTCAGATTAATAGGCCTATGGGCAAGTGGATGTTTGATAAAGGCATACGCAACGTCTACACAATCGCGCCGGATTATGCCGCAGGCCGTCAAATGATTGGTGCATTCACAAAGGCTTTCACTGCTGCAGGCGGAAAAATCCTGGGCAGCAATTTTACGCCGTTCCGCAAGACCAAGGATTTTGGTCCTTATCTAACTAAAGCAAAAGCAACAAATCCTGATGCGATATTTGTCTTTTATGCCGGCGGGGAGGCAATTTCTTTTGTCAAGCAATACGCGTCACTGGGGTTGAAAAAGACCCTTCCGATCTACGGGTCCGGTTTTTTGACCTCGCCCCTTTACGTAAACGCCGAGGGCCCAGCTGCCGAAGGTATCATAACTTCGCTGCACTATGTGCCGACTATTGACACACCGGAAAATGAAAAATTTGTAAAATTATTTAAAGCCAAAACCAATCGCAGCCCTTCTGAATTTGCTGTACAGGGCTATGATGCAGGGCGCACGTTAATCGAAGCGGTAAAATCAGGTGCCTCCGACCGTGAAGCCTTGGCACAAGCCCTCTCCAAGGTTAGTTATACAGGTCCACGTGGTCCCTTAAAGATTGACCCGGCAACCAACAACCTGATCCAGAACATATATATATGAGACAGTTGCTGGTGAGGGTGGTCTTACTCAAAAAATTATCGGTAAGATTGAAGACGTTGCGGATGCGCCAAACGGCTGCAAGCTGTAACCGAAAAAACTGATTTCGCCCAGTCCGAACTTGTGACTGGGCGTTTTTATCCAGCAAATCGGTGGTAGTCGGTAAAACATGACAAGTGATGTTTCTTTCTGGATTGTACAGACGCTTCATGGACTTCAATTTTCCATGTTGTTGTTTCTGTTATCGATCGGTCTAACCGTTATTTTTGGACTCATGCATTTTGTAAACCTGACGCATGGTTCTTTGTATGCCCTTGGTGCCTATTTCGGCTATACGGTTGCGCGCCTGACGGGCTCCTACTGGGCAGGCTTCATTGCCGCCCCGCTGGCGTTGATGGTTGTCGGGTTCTTCCTTTATTACGGCATCATACGACGGATGCGTCAGGCCTCCGCCATGAACCAGGTTCTGATTACTTTTGGGCTGATTTTCGTTTTTCTGGATATCTTTCGCATCTTATGGGGCGATGTTGCACTGGGCGTTGAAGCTCCTGCGCTGTTTTCCGGCCCTGTTGAGTTTTTGGGCATTACCTACTCCGCCTATCGCTTGTTCATCATTGCCCTGGGGCTGGTGGTGATGGCCATCCTTCATCTTATATTATCGCGCACCCAGATCGGGGCGATGATCAGGGCCGGTGTCGATAATGAACACATGGCTGCCTGCCTCGGCATCAATGTCGAGCGAGTGTTTTTCAGCGTGTTTTGCATTGGCTGTGCGCTGGCCGGACTTGCCGGGATGGTTGCTGCGCCAATATTATCAGTCACGCCGGATATGGGCATCAGCATCTTGATCCCCACATTGATCGTGGTGGTGATTGGCGGGCTGGGAAGCCTGAAGGGTGCAATTGCCGGGTCTCTGCTTGTTGGTTTTATACAAACGTTCGGTGCGGTGGTTGCTCCACAGCTCGCAGCCGTTTTAGTCTATGCCATGCTCGCAGCTGTCCTGATTATCCGCCCGGCTGGCCTGTTTCCGGCGCGAGGCTGATACGATGTTCGAACAAACTCCGCTCAAAACAATTAGCATTTTTGTCATACTCGCAGGCCTGACTCTTTACACGATTTTTGGCAATTACTTCAGTCAGGAACTTGTCGTTCAGGTTGCAACACTGGCAATTCTGGCGATCGCCCTGGATATGGTCGCAGGCTACGGCGGCATGGTGTCTTTGTGTCACGGTGCTATTTTTGGCATCGGTGCCTATGGATATGCTGTGGTCAATGTGCTCATGGGCGGTACCCCGGCTCTCGCTCTTGTCGGTGCCATTGTACTGGCGTTTACCTTCGGCCTGCTCGTTGGCGCCGTTACCTCGCGCACCCGGGGAATTTTTTTCATTATGGCCACCCTGGCCTTTGGCCAGATGGTCTATGTGTTGATTTTTGATTCCCAAACCCTTGGAGGAGATGATGGAATGTGGGGTTTGGCGCGGCAGGACTTCTCGTCCATTGGCATTGACTTGAACGATGGCAGACAGTTTGCGCTTTACACCATTGTCTGCCTCGCCCTCGCCTACAGTCTGGCTTCGTTCATTCTCAGATCAGCCTTTGGCCGCACTCTTGTGGGTATCCACGAAAACGAAGATCGGATGCGGGCGCTGGGTGTCAGTGTGTGGAAATTCAAATCGTTCGCTTTTGGAATATCTGGCGCTCTCGCTGGTCTGGCAGGTGCCCTGGCGGCCCAGCAGACCATGTTTGTTTCACCGGAACTTGCTGTGTGGACCGTCTCTGGTGAAGTGCTGATCGTCGTTATCCTTGGCGGGCTTGGCACCCTGGTGGGACCCATTATCGGAGCGGTAGTTCTGGTGTTCCTCAGGTTTGGTGTTAGTAGTGTTACATCGTATTGGCACTTGGTTATTGGCATTATTCTCATTGCCACTGTTATGGCAGGAGGGCGCGGAATATATGGCGGGATAGAGGACTTTCTGCAGTCGCGACGCCGATTGAAATCCTCAATTTTTGAGCATAAAAACGATGCTTGATCTTATCAATCTGACCAAATCTTTTGGCTCTCTGGTGGTTATTGATGGTGTATCACTGCATCTTGAAAAAGGCGAGCGCCGTGTCATTCTCGGCCCCAACGGGGCG
>JAJFHR010000337.1 GCA_021775515.1 Hyphomicrobiales bacterium
CAATTTTCAACTGATCACGCGCAACCTTAAGTTGTGTATTTTCCAGTTCGACACGCGCCTCAAATTCAACCAGTCTTGCTTCGGCCTCGCGAAGGCTGCCGCGTTTTTCTTCCAAGGAAGCCCGGTATTCAAAGTCGTCGACCTTGACCAGGGTTTCGCCTTTTTTGATGATACCGCCAAGTCTGAAATTCGGTCCGGTTTCAATTATTTCACCGGCAACAAGCGTCCTCATATCAACTTTGCGCCCGGCGATGGCTTCACCGTAAAGCCGCAATTCCGGCGTTTCATTGACAATGACAACAGGCTTTGCGGTAACCGTCCAGGATTTTTCCTGAGCTTTTCTGGGTTCAATGGTTTTTTTCGATTGAACCAGCCAAAGGTAACCGACCACACCTGCCGCCACGATCAGGCAGGGTAAAACTATCCCGAAAATTCTACGCAAAATGGGGGGCTTGGCCACCATGGCGCCCAAAACTTCATCTTGATTTATAGGCTTCATTCACTCAGCCTTCGTACTTTCCGGCCGTTTGACGATAAACGGCGCGTCGGATTACCCCAATATTTATTGCATATTTCAGAAATTTCAAACCATCTTCTTCAAACAAGATTAAGGCAAAATTACGAGTTTCGGCAGAATTCGAATTCTTCATCTTGTTGAAAAATAAACAAAAAATCACCAAGACAATGAACGAATTTCTCAACTGCGGCAGGCTTGCAGGCTGTCATTTTACGTGCTCTCGACTTTGCGCTGATCGGCCTGAAATTCTCAAAAGTTAAATAATTTATCACTGTGCTGAAAATTCACCGGGATCGAACAAATAACTTTCGCTGCAAAATTCGCAGGTCACTGTAATCCTTCCGTCCTCGACCATTTCGTCGATTTCTCGGGCATCAAACTGGCCAAGCATGTTCTCAACTTTTTTACGCGAGCATTGGCAGTCTCTTCTAAGCAGGTGCGTAGGGAAAACACGCACACCATCGTCATGGTAAAACCGGTATATCAATCTTTCCAAGGATAAGGTGGGATCAAGAAGTTCATGATCTTCTACCGTATCCATCAATACTTTAGCGCGGGTCCAGCGATCATCCTCCAAGGGTTCAGGCACGGCCTTGCCATCGGGAACTTCGCCGGGCTCAAGATCATTCGGCGGGATTACGCCGCCTAATTCCGGCAAATGCTGGATCATTACACCTCCAGCCCGCCAAGTGGTGATTGGTCCGTCTATGCCGGGAGTTACCACCGGGCCGGCAGCGAGATGAATGTTGGTCGGAATTTGTTCCGATTGCTTGAAGTAGGTATGTGCGGCTTCACTCAAAGAGTTGTTGTCAAGCGGCACAATGCCTTGATAGCGCTCGCGGTTAGCGCCCTGATCAATGGTTAGTGCCAGATGCCCGCATCCCAGCAAATTGGCCGTCGCTTGAGGATCTGTGGCATCATAATCGGCTATGCCGCCGGCATCAAAGTGGGCATAGGCGCGCAACGTTCCAGCCGACATATAATCGACAACGAGTAAGTCGCACGGGCCATCACTTTTGGTTTGAAGTGACAGCTTGCCGTCAAACTTTAGCGTTGTTCCCAGCATCGCCGTTAACGCCAGAGCTTCGGCCAATAGTTTGGCAACAGGCTCGGGGTATCTGTGGCGATTGAGAATATCGGTTACCACCTCGCCTAAGCGTACAACCCGGCCACGGCAGCCGAGTGCATTTATCTGAAAAGGTAAAACGAGATCGTCAGTGACAGCCTCCAGAAAATCGTCCGCTGCATCAGGCTCAAGGTGTGCCGCCATCAAGCTGCGTCCCGGGCAAAACACCAGGCGAGGATGCCTTTTTGCGCATGCAGGCGATTTTCCGCCTCGTCAAACACGACCGATCGGGGTCCATCTATAACGGCGGCTGTTACCTCCGCGCCGCGATAGGCCGGCAGGCAGTGCATAAAAATCGCTTCACTGCGCGCAACCGCCATCAGTTCCTCATTAACCTGATAAGGGCCTAAAATTGTCCGTCTGGCTTCCGGGTTTTCATCACCCATCGAAACCCAGGTGTCGGACATAACACAATCTGCGCCTTTCACAGCTTCGATGGGATCTTGATGGACACTAAAAGAGACGTTTTCACGCTGCGCCCAGGAAATCACATCTTCTCGCAGACCAAGTTCAGGCGGGCAGCCAAGCTTTAGTTCAAAGCCAAATTTAGAGGCTGCATGAACCCATGAGACGGCAACATTGTTGCCATCACCAACCCAGGCGAGGGTCTTGCCCGAAATCGGGCCCTTGTGTTCCTCAAAGGTCAATACATCCGCCATTATCTGACAGGGGTGAGAAAAATCGGTCAACCCGTTGATCACCGGAATGCTGGCGGCTTCGGCCAGTTTTTTAACCTGCTCGTGATGATTTCCCCGGATCATGATCGCATCGACGTAGCGCGAGAGAACACGGGCAGTGTCTATTTCTGATTCACCGCGCCCCAATTGCAAATCCTGAGCACTCAGCACAATGGTTTCACCACCGAGCTGGCGCATAGCAACATCAAAGGATACACGTGTCCTGGTTGAGGGTTTTTCAAATATCAACGCCAGAATGCGCCCCTCAAGAGGTGTCTGATCATCGCAGGCGCCCTTGGTACGGCCTTTGCGCGCCTGCTTCATCTGTGCACTATGATCAACAATCGCGCGAGCTTGTTCCTGATCAATATCGGCAATGTCAATAAAATGACGAATTGGCGCTGTCATTACGATGCTTCCGCTGTTATTTCGCGTGAGGCACGAATGTTTTTACAGGCGCGTTCGATCCGCTCAATACCTTCATCAAGCGTTTCGAGATCAACAACCAAGGGCGGCAAAATTCGGACAACGTTCTCTCCGGCTCCTACCACCAAGAGCTTTTCCGCCAAACACGCAGCGGCAAATTCGGTATTTGGAACCTTGCATTTCAGACCCATCATCAATCCTTTGCCGCGAATTTCTTCAATCACGTCAGGATAATCATCACAGATGCGCGCCAGCTTTTGCTTCAACAAAATGCCTTTTTCCTGAACCTGATCCAAAAACTCAGGACCCAAGATTATATCGAGAACGCCATTGCCCACGGCCATCGCCAGCGGGTTGCCGCCAAAGGTTGATCCGTGGCTGCCAGCGGTCATGCCGCGGGCGGCATTCTCTGTCGCCAGACATGCGCCCATGGGGAAACCACCACCAATACCCTTGGCAATGGCCATGATATCAGGCAGGGCATTTGCCCATTCATGGGCAAACAGCTTGCCAGATCGCCCGGTGCCACACTGAACCTCATCGTAGATCAACAAAAGCCCGTGCTCATCACACAACGCGCGCAAATGGCGCAGGAACTGCGGATCAACCAGTTTAATTCCGCCTTCTCCCATGATGGGTTCGATTAAAATTCCCGCGGTCTCTTCATTGATTGCTGCTTTCACTGCGGCAAGATCCTCAAACGGAACCTGGTCAAATCCGGGGACAACCGGGCCGAAGCCATCAAGATATTTCTGTTGACCTCCAGCCGCCAGCGTTGCCAGGGTCCGACCGTGAAATGCGCCTTCGAAGGTGATCAGTCTGAAGCGCTCGGGCCGATCAAGCGAGGCATGATATTTCCGCGCCATTTTTATCGAACATTCCAGCGCCTCGCCACCGGAGTTGGTGAAAAACACCGTATCAGCGAAGGTTGCCTCGACAAGGCGCCGGGCCAATCGTTCCTGCCCCGGTATGACAAAAAGATTAGACGTATGCCACAATCGCTGAGCCTGCTCGCTTAATACTTTTACCAGATGTGGATGGGCGTGGCCCAGAGCATTAACGGCAATGCCCGAGCCGAAGTCGAGATAAGCCTCGCCTTCGTTGGTAAAAAGATACGCACCTTCCCCCTTTTCAAAGCTAAGGGGAACACGTGCATAAGTCGGCAGCACGGGTGTAATCACGTCAAAATCCTCTAGTTCAAAACCAAAAAGCCGCCTTGACCGGCGGCCTAATATTATTATTGTAACACAAATAAAACGTCTTGGGCTGAATGCTGATTTTACGGCAGATTGAGCCCTTGCCTGATATTATCGTAGGCATAAATAGGTTCACCGTCAACTCCCGCGCTTTTTAGCAAAAAATATCTTTGCCATAAAATAGCAATAATAGTGGGGGAAAAAGCAGAATTGGATTGATGAAAGAGTTGCGTGCGAGTCGGCAGATATTGTAGCTTAGCACTTATCGGCCACGAGATATTGTATATTCAAGCTGTAATTTGAGTTTTGAGCGGGGTGCTGAAGATGTGTTTCAGTATCAGGGGTGAAGGATTCTGTCGACTTGAATAAATGCGTGGGCTGGGACGTAACGTAATTTATGGAGGTTTATTGATGGCGTGGACTGAAGATCGCGTCGAGACGTTGAAAAAGCTTTGGGCAGAGGGCTTAAGTGCGAGTCAAATCGCAAATCGTCTTGGCGGTGTTACGCGGAATGCCGTGATTGGCAAGGTTCACCGCCTGGGCCTTTCGGGCCGGGCAACGCCATCCAGAGCCTCACGGCCACGGCCAAGCAAACCGCGGCAACCCAGCCATCCCGGGCGCATAAATACCTTCAGGAGCGCTGGTGCAACGGCGTTGAAAACAGAAACCGTCGTTGAGAAAAGCCCAATCCCTGATCCCGAGCCAGCCCTCATTCGAGAAGTTGTATTTCCACCGGGGGAAAGAGCCACAATATTGAACTTGTGCGATAAAACCTGCCGCTGGCCAATCGGGGACCCAAGTGCTGAGGAATTCCATTTCTGTGGCCGCAAACCCTCAGCAAACATGCCCTATTGTCCGCACCACTGCCAGATCGCCTATCAGCCAATACAAGATCGACGGCGGCAAAGGCGGGCGGCACGGCGCGCAAATGTAAAATTCGCCAACGGTTGATAAGGGCGAAAAGCGCCACATAATCCGGAATATCCAGCTATTTCACAAACGCTGGATGTTCCGACAATGCCTGTTGTTGGGGAATTTCAAAACAAAGCTATGCGCTGGCGGCATTTTCCTTGGCACGCTGCTCAAGCATGAACCTGACCAAAGACCGGCTTGCTTCGAGGATGTGACGTCTTAGAACGTCTACTGCCTCATCCACCTTCTTCTCCCGGCATAACTTCAACAGCTCGCGGTGTTCATTCTGTGCCCGGTCAAAACCATAGGCCAGTGTGAGTTTCATGCGCGCATGCCGGTCAGGACTATGGTGCAGGTTCTTGATCAACATCAGTGTGCGGGGCCGATTTGACGGCTCGTATAAAATCGAGTGAAATTCCCAGTTTAAGGCACCCCAATCGCTTCCATTGGGACCTGAATATGTCGTGTCCTCCCAACTATCGAGGACTTTCTGGGCGCGCTCAAAATGGCTTTCCGTCAAATGCGGAATGGCATACGCAAGAATGTCGCATTCCAGCAGGGCGCGAATTTCATAAAGCTCGCTGATTTCATCCAGCGACAAAACTGCAACCGCGCATCCACGGTGAGGAATTGAAGTAACCAGCCCTTCGGATTCCAGTTGTCGCAGTGCCTCGCGCAAGGGGATACGGCTTACACCATATTCAGCGGCTAGGGCATCCTGTAACAACGGTTGACCTTCGGTGAATTCACCCCGCAGAATTCTCTCTCGTAGCGAATTAGCCGTTGCCAGGCTGACGGTTTGATGAACAATTAACGGGCTTTTACGATTTTCACTCACAGAACATCTCTCTGTTAAATATGTTTCTCGTCAAATGTTATAATAGAAATTTCCCAAAAGCCGATTAATATTTTCTAATACTATTAATTAAGCAGAACTCCTTAACGGACCGCCTTAATTAAGACACTTGGGTTATTTCACAAATACTTACCCATACCACCTTTCAAAACCCTACCATTGTAAGGCAGGCCAGTGCAAAATAGTATTCAGCGAACTTCTGGTGGAGTTGTATCTTTTTATCCCCCACCTGCCTCTCACTCCCCAGCAGGTGAATTGCTGCCAACTTCTATACACGAAAAAAATGATTCTTTTGATCAATTTTTGTCCAAAATTGACCCTGTTCTGACAAAAAGACGTTTTTTTCCGTTGGTTACAACTCGCGCACAACACACCTATCCTGCCTCCCAGCTTGATCTCTACCTTCAGAGCCCCTTAAAATGATTTATACGGCCCGATGATAGTCTAATCAGGGTCCATAATTTACAGAATAATAAAGGGGGTGATGTTGGATATCTCGTGGAAAGGCGTAATGCCTGCCCTCATGACTGAGATGCATGAAGATGGCAGTCTAAATTTGAAGGCAACAGCCCAGCACATCAATTCTTGCCTGGAAGCAGGGATTGACGGGCTCATAATGCTCGGGACCCTGGGTGAAGGCACGTCACTGTCCCCGGATGAAAAAGAACAGGTTTTAACCTGCGCGGTCGAAGTCGTTGCCGGCAAAGTTCCCGTACTTTCCGGCGTGGCCGAATATACAACAGATTTCGCGATCAGCCATATTCGGCGCGCCGAACGCGCCGGGTGCAGCGGTCTCATGACCCTGCCAAGCATGGTATATCAGCAGGACCAGCGTGAAGGTATTGCGCATTTTCGCAGCCTTGCCCAATCCACTGATCTTCCCATCATGATTTATAATAATCCTGTTTCCTACAAAACCGATTTAACGCCGGTGTCATTCGGCGAACTGGCCGATTGCGAAAACATCGTTGCGATTAAGGAATCTTCGCACGACAGCCGCAGGATTACCGATATGATCAATCATCTGGGCCAGCGCTACCTCATTTTCTGCGGGGTCGATGATTTGGCCCTTGAAAATATTCTGTTTGGTGCTGCAGGCTGGGTAGCCGGTCTGGTAAACAGCTTTCCCAGAGAAACCGTAGCTTTGTACAATTTAGCCAAATCGGGGCGCATAGACGAAGCATTGGATCTATATCGCTGGTTCATGCCGCTGCTACATCTCGATATAGATGTTAAACTCGTGCAATATATCAAGCTGGCTAATCAGATGACAGGCGAGGGAAGTGAATGGGTGCGCCGGCCGCGTCTTCCCCTAATCGGAGAAGAACGTAAAAAGATAGAGGCGATCGTTGCAGCCGCACTGGAAACCCGTCCTGACCTGTAACAGCGTTCTTGTGGCACGGCAACGACCCCAAAGAAATGCACATTTGTCAGTAAGGAATATGTTTCAGCCGATCAAATTTGATAGAATTCCCGATACCATTTAACCAGGCGGTCTACGCCTTGTTCAATTGGGGTAGAGGGTTTGAAACCAACGGCGGTGGTGAGATCATCTACATCCGCATAAGTTTGAGGAACGTCGCCCGCCTGCATCGGCAAAAAATTCTTTATCGCTTTAACGCCGGTTGAATTTTCTATGCACTCGATGAAATACATTAACTCAACGGGTTGGTTATTGCCTATATTGTAAAGGCGGTAAGGGGCGGAGGAAGAACCGGGGTCGGGCTTATCACCAAGCCAGTTTGGGTTTGGTGCAGCAATCTTGTCGAGGGTTCGCACAACACCTTCAACAATGTCGTCAATATAGGTAAAATCGCGCGAATGTTTTCCGTGATTAAACACATCAATAGGGTCGCCCTGAAGAATTTTTTGGGTAAAGATAAAAGGTGCCATGTCCGGCCTGCCCCAGGGGCCGTAAACGGTAAAGAATCGCAAACCTGTCACTGGGATGCCGTAGAGATGAGCATAAGAATGCGCCATGAGTTCATTTGATTTTTTTGTTGCCCCGTAAAGTGAAACGGGATGATCAACATTTTGCTCAACGCTGAAGGGCATTAACGTGTTAGCGCCATAGACCGAACTCGATGAGGCATAAACCAGATGGCCGACTTGGTGATGGCGGCAGCCCTCAAGAACATTTAAAAATCCCATGATGTTGGAATTGATATAGGCGTGCGGATTTTCAATCGAATAACGCACACCAGCCTGGGCTGCCAGATGAACCACGCGATTCGGCTTTTCTCCGGTGAACAACGCCTCCATATCGCTGCGGTTTTCGATATCGAGACGTGTGAATTTAAAGCCGTTATGCTGCCTTAAAATTTCCAGCCGCGCCTGTTTTAGCCGAACATCATAATAGTCATTGAGATTATCGACACCGACAACCTCATCGCCGCGGCCAAGCAGATGGCGAACCGTGGCAAATCCGATAAATCCGGCGGCACCGGTCACAAGAACCTTCATGGTAATAGTTGCTCTGTGTTTCTACAGTCTGGCATCACTTTGCCCCGGTGGCAGAATACCCTTGATATCGTAAATAATACCACCTTCATTGAGCAGGCCGCGCAACCGGTTCTCGCCAAGTTCTACAATCTCATTATGTTTCACGGCCAGAATTACCGCATCATAAGGACCCGGCTCAAGCGTATTGGTAAGAGAAACTCCGTAGTGCTCAACAGCTTCCTTAATATCCGCATGGGGATCATAGACGTCCACCAGGCCGATAAGATCACCTAATTCCCGAACAAGATCAGCAATCTTGGTGTTGCGCGTATCCGGACAGTTTTCCTTGAATGTGAAGCCCATCACCAGCACTCGCGACTTTGGCACAGTCAAATTATTCTTCATCATGGTTTTGATGATGTCGAAGGCAACAAATGAAGCCATTTTGTCATTGATCCGCCGGCCGGCAAGTATCATTTCGAGGTGAAATCCAACACTTTGGGCTTTGTGCGTCAGGTAATAAGGGTCAACGCCGATACAATGGCCACCGACAAGGCCTGGATGATATTTGTGAAAATTCCACTTGGTCCCGGCCGCCGCCAATACCTCACCGGTGTCAATATCAATTGTTTTAAACAGCATGGCCAGTTCATTAATCAGGGCAATATTTACATCGCGCTGAATATTTTCGATCACTTTGGCAGCTTCCGC
>JAJFHR010000338.1 GCA_021775515.1 Hyphomicrobiales bacterium
TCCCGTCTATAACACCCAGAATTCCGCCGATCACAGCCGCTGAGGTAGCCGTGTCGTGGTTTTGTTCAGGCCGCGGCGGCGGGCGGCGAACGACGTTTTGAACGATACAGCGATACTTGCCGTTTCTGAATATTTTCACGTCGGCAAGGCGGCTGCCATACTGGCGGCGGCAAGCAGCCCACGCCTGTCTTGAGCGTTCCTGGCGGCTGAAATAACAGTTGAACCTGCCATTTGAGCGGATTCGGCCGGCTAGAGAACCTCTACCGTTTTTCTGGCGGCACCAGGCATTGGCGGTCTTTTTTGTCGGACGGCAATTGAACGTGCCATCGGCCCTTACCTTGCCAGCATAATATCCAGGCCCGTTAAGCTGGCGGCACTCGGCATTCGCATTGGTTTTATCACGCGCTCTATCGCGTTGAACACGCCGTCTTGCACAATTACGTGCAGCAGCTTCAAGACTGGCAAGTGTGAGCTTGCTGTTTTTTTGCCGTGTAGAGGCAAATCTTTGGCGCAACCGGTCTATCTCGCCTTCATCACAGCGGTTGATGGCGGCCTGGGCGAGGCGGGCATCTTCATCTGATTGATCTACGGTGCGCAGCCCGCCGGCAACTCGCTCAAGCAGATTGCCACAACTTCTGGCCGGAAGTTGCCTGAGATCATTTTCAGCATCCTGTAACAATTGCCTTGATCGCCTGTTGTTTCCCTGACGATAACGCTGCAAGGCATTATTCACTTTTGACTGAGCCCGTCGGCAGGCGGCAACAATAACATTGGCCTGATCAATTAGCGCTGCGGCTGCGGCAGCATCCACCGCATCTCCGGCAGGTCCGTTACCCGGAGCCGACCCCTGGTCACCAGGCGGCGATCCAGGATTGTTACCGCCACCTGGCGGGCCGCCCGGACCTTGATCCGGCGCTAGACCCAGACGGTTGTCACGCGTCGTCAAGGTGTTGAAAATTTCAGCCTTGAAAAGCTGCTCCTGCCGCAATTCCTCTGGTGTTTTGTCAACGGTTTGCGGCACATCTTCAGGGCTGTTCATGACCAATTTTTTTGTTGTGCCGACGGTTGCCAGGTTGACGGTAGCAATCACCGCACCAGTGCGTTTGCGCAGCAGGACATATTCGCCAGTGGTGTTGTCACGTTCCGACAGAATGGTAAACGAGGTACTTTGCCCAACTTTTACCCAAGGCAACGTGCCCCGCAGACCCATTTGCGCAACGGGAGTGTCTACTCTCATGTCACCGGTTGCCGCCATCTTGCCGGCGAGAAAAACAAATGATCCTTCGGCCAAATTCAACAACATATTGTTGGAGGACCCGCCGGGGTTGTAAACAAGCTCATTTACCTCCATTTGCGAGTTCTCAAACAAAGAAAAGACCGTTTGATCAACGAAGGTAATGCCCAGCGTTGAGGCTCGACCGGTTTGAAGACGGTCGCCCTGAAAAATCGCCGTACCGATGCTAAGGTTGACAACCGATTGATCGCGGCGGGTGGCGGTGGCGGTGCCTTTAAGGGTCTCGACCTGGCCGACTGCTGAGCCCGTCGATTGGGCCAATGCAGTTGCGCTAAAAACCGCAAAATCGAGGATTAAAACTGTAAAAAAAACGGCGAGGATTATGGCCAGTTTAGCACGACCAAATACCGTATTTAGCGCCTGTGCATCTGATAATTTTCCGCGAGAGCCAGAGGTTGCCTGCCCGATGGTCCAATCTAGCGAGGATAGCGGAGAATTGAGCTGATCGGCACCCCGCATTATCGGACATCCTTAAATTTTTTCTTTTTGGTTCCGATGAAATCATCGCTGCCGACCTTGTATTTGCAATAGAATTTGCTTTTTTTGATAGAGACACTCACCAGGTCAGATCCGTAGCGCCGCCGGCAATAACGATTGGCAATCGCTTGCCGGTTTAATCTCCTGACAGGCTTGGCTTTCCTCCTCGGCACAATTCTCTTTTTAGGTTGCACTCGCCTTTTTACCGGGGCAGGTTTTTCCACAACATCGTCCTGTACTCTGGGAACCGCGGCGTTTACGCCGGGCGGTCTAACACAACTGTTGCCATCAACGGAAAGTTCATAGGGAGAACGACACAGACAGATGAAACCGGTGCCAGAAAAATCAGCTTCGGCATAACCCTGACGGCCCAATTTTTGCTGACAACTGATGTCGGTTGCATCGGTGTTGTCGGGAACAAATTCAGGTAGTTTAACAGGTGTTTGCGGCTTGGGCTGGCTAATTGGTGCGGCGTCGGCGGGAGCGGTGGTGCCTGGCGATAATTTTTTCAGCCTGATGCGGGCAAGTGGTGCAAACTTCCCGTTGGGGTATTGTTCAAGGTAGGCGCCTAGTTCCGCGGGCTCCTTACTGTCCTTGACGGATTGCCAGAATTCAACCTCGGCTGCTTCAGATTGGGCAACGGCTCGATCGCTGAGGCCGAAGAAAATTACCGTAAAGAGAATAGTAACTCCGACAGCAAAACTTCTGGCACCTGGCGTTATCACTTCCCTATAGAACGTGCCAGATATGCGCCGTTTTTTGCGGTTTTTCATTGAAACAATTTCCCCAAGATTGCGCTAAGATCCGGCTCAGACTCCCGGCTTATGCCTGTTCAAATCTACGGCACTTATACCCTATGTTTTTCTGCCCACAGGGTTTCTCCCACGTTTGAGTGTAACCGATCACAGAAGTGAGCACAAATTCTCATTGCAGCCGATTGGTAAAATATGCATAATATCTGAAAATAAAACAGTTAGTCGTATTTTATGCAGGATTTTAGCAGCTCTTTCACGCTTGCAGCCAATCTTATTTGGTCTGCGAAACCCGAATTGCTTGAAATTATCACCCTATCGCTACAGGTCACATTGAGTGCGGTTGTTATCGCCTGTCTGATCGGGTTTCCTATCGGTGCGTTGTTGGCGGTAGCGCAGTTTCGCGGCCGCACGGCATTGACCTTATTGTTTAATACACTAATGGGACTGCCCCCTGTCGTGGTTGGCCTGCTTGTGTATATGATGTTGTCAAACGCAGGCCCGCTGGGGTTTTTGCAATTACTCTACACCCCCGTTGCCATGATCATTGCCCAGGCCCTGCTGGTCACGCCCATTATCATTGCGTTAACGCGGCAGGTTATCGAAGATCTCTACCAGGAATATGCGGAGCAGTTTCATTCCCTTGTCGTGCCACGGCGTACAGCAGTTATGGCCTTGTTGTGGGATGCCCGGTATGGACTGATTACCACCGCCCTGGCTGGTTTTGGACGGGCTATTGCTGAGGTCGGCGCCGTCATCGTTGTTGGCGGCAATATCGCCCATGTAACCCGGGTGATGACCACGGCCATTGCGCTTGAAACCTCAAAAGGTGAGCTTGCTCTGGCGTTGGCGTTGGGGTTTGTTTTGCTATTTATCGCCATGACGATAAACGCCTCGGTTTTTCTTCTGCGCGCATCAGCGGCAAGGATGTCGTATGTCTAAGCGCCAGCCTACCGTCGTGCCGTTACGAAAGGGACAAACCGGTCGTCCCGATCGCGGCAACCCGCTGTTACCGCTTAAAACAACTGATTTGTGTTTCGACATTAACGGCAAACGAATTATCGACCAGGTCGATCTCGCAATAACGTCCGATGGTATCTCGGTAATACTGGGGCCTAACGGTGCTGGCAAAAGCGTACTTTTGCGCCTGCTGCACGGCCTGCTCAAACCAGCCAGGGGAGAGGTGTTATGGCGCGGCAGGCATATTGATGATACGCTGCGCAAACGCCAGGCTCTGGTGTTTCAACGCCCGGTTTTGATGCGTCGTTCAGTAGCTGACAACATCAGGTTTGCCATCGCTCTTAGATCTTTTCCCGACGCTAAACACCGCCTGGATAGAGCCCTTGAGCTGGCTGGGCTTACAAGCCAGGCATATCAACCGGCGCGGGCACTTTCAGGTGGCGAACAACAACGGCTTGCCATTGCCCGTGCCCTGGCGATTGATCCCGACGTTCTTATTCTCGACGAGCCGAGTTCCAATCTTGATCCGGGCGCCACCTTGGCCATAGAACAGCTTATCGAGACCGCGCGGGTTGAGGGGAAAAAGGTCATCCTCGTTACTCATGATCTCAATCAGGCAAAGCGTATAGCCGATGAAATTATTTTTATTCATCACGGTCGAATTATTGAGCAAACACCAAGTCCGTTATTTTTCAACAACCCTACCTCAAACCACGGCCGCTCCTACCTGGATGGCGGATTGCTGGTTTAGCAGATTGATACCGGAGATTTTACGTGAAACCCTACACTCTTTCGGGCGTTCTTTTCATTTTGGCAATGAGCCTGTTGTCAATTTCATCCCCTGCTGCGGCACAGACAGGTTTCATCATCGTTCAATCAACCACCTCAACCCAGAATTCCGGGCTGTTTGATTTTATACTGCCAAAATTTTCCGCGGCCACGGGTATTGAGGTGCGGGTGGTTGCCGTCGGCACCGGCCAGGCAATAAAAAATGCCAGAAACGGCGACGGTGACGTGTTGCTGGTGCACGCTAAATCTGCGGAAGAAAAGTTCGTTGCAGACGGCTGGGGGGTCAAGCGCTTCGATGTGATGTATAATGATTTTGTCATTATCGGACCACAGATTGACCCGGCGAAAATTTCCGGCATGAAGGACGTGGCTGAGGCATTGAACAAAATTGCTGCGTCAAAATCTATTTTCGCTTCGCGCGGAGATAATTCCGGCACGCACAAAAAGGAAAAACAACTTTGGGCTGCCGCCAATTTCAATCCGGCAAAACATAGCGGTACCTGGTATCGCGAAACAGGGTCAGGCATGGGGGCTACCCTCAACACCGCCATCGGCATGAACGCCTACGTGATGAGTGATCGCGCAACCTGGACCAAATTTGGAAATAAGGCCAGCCACAAGATATTGGTTGAGGGTGATGCCAGACTGTTTAACCAATATGGCGTCATTCTCGTCTCTGACAAAAAACACGCCCGGGTTAAAACCGAACTTGGACAGAAATTCATAGATTGGATAACAGGCCTGGAAGGGCAGGCGGCAATCGCTGCTTACCAGGTTGGCGGCAAACAATTATTCACGCCAAATGCCCCATGCCAATAACAAAAATGTCAAAAATTCTCATCCGGAAATTCCGCGGCTTTTTGAATGAGGAATTAGTTACCGTTGTAGACAACCTGACCGAGGGACGAAATATCATAACCGCCCAGGTTTTGCGCCTGGGTTAGAAATTCCTGCTGATTGCAAAAAGCCAGAAGTTTTTGCATCGCGGGCTCAAACCAGTGCCGTCTGACGACAAAAATATCAAAACGCTCTTTCAATAAAGGGACAAAATCGAGCTGGTATTGCCGGGCAACGGCTTCAAGCCCCAAAGCGACATCGGCCTTTTCTTCCATAACCGCTTGTGCTGCATAATTTTCACCACGCGCAGGGGCTATAAACTCAAGTTGATCCGGGCTGATGCCCGCTGCCTGCAGCAAGTAGTCGAACAACTTTTGACTGCCCGCTTCAGGCTGGCGCGGTACAAACCGTTTACCCCGCAAAGACCCGATATCGACAAAATTTTCGCTTCTGCCCGGGGCGACAATTAATCCCCGATTACGCCAGGCCCACTGCACCAGAACCGCGGGTTCATCAGGGAACCGTGAGGTTATTGCAGGTACATTCCATTGATCTGAAGCGGCATCATAAATATGCAGGCCGGTGGCAATGCCCTCAAATTTTTTAAACCGGTCGAGACCGTCAATACTGCTATCAAAAAAACTGGCCAGGCCGGAGCGTGATTCCATCAACGCCCATTCGAGCAAAGGATCATGGCTGCCGAGAAAGACGTTGGCACGTTGTGAATTAACTGACGGCAACAACCCGGTATCGTTGGTGGCCAACCAGGCATTTACCTGGGCACGCGGAAACAATAATTTTCCTGTGGCGCGATTGCAGGGAACCTTGCCGGCGGCGGCAAGGTCATAGACCTTGCGCTCCTTAATTCGCAACAATTCGGCCAGTTCCTTGGTGGTGAGATATTCACTCGCTTTTTCCACCCGTACTGAACTCCCCGCCGAGGTTATGTGTTGATCTGCCGAAGAAAATTTTTAACACTTTCGAACAAAATTTACAGGTTTAAATTTTGACATCTCCCACAAACAAAAAGAACTTACGCTGATTTACGGCAGGCGCTTTCCTGTTTGGGGATCGAACAGCACCAGTTTTGATGAATCAAGAGCAATGCGAATGACGCTTTGGTTCTCGATATCCAGGTTGCCATGCAATTTTGCGACAATATCGTGTGAACATCCCGAAACGGTGCCATGAACGAGCGTATCGGCACCGAGTTTTTCAACCACATCGACATTCATGTTTAATTCGCGCAGCCCTGATCCCGGTAATTTGAAATGTTCTGGCCGAATTCCCAATATAGCCGGCCCCTCATGGGTGAGGTGGTCTGGGCAAGGAATATCTGTTTCACCAAGAAGAATGGTTTCGTTTTTTAATTCTACCGTGAGAAAATTCATTGACGGCGACCCAATAAAACCACCGACAAACTGGCTGGCGGGGTTTTCATAAAGCTCCATCGGTGTGCCGACCTGCT
>JAJFHR010000339.1 GCA_021775515.1 Hyphomicrobiales bacterium
TACCTCTTGAAGAAATGTTATGGGCCCGAAAAGCTATCCCATCCAAAAAAGGCGGATGGGTCGGCAAAAAGATCAAGGCACCCGAGGACGTTCTCAAAATCGGTGATGTCATATATGTGGCACCAACTGAAAACAAAGAAAACCAATGGCGCCTAATGCAGGTACCTGGAGTTGACGGCGGACTGGTTGCGCTTGATCCTCATACCGGGCGCGTTTATGCCCTGGTTGGCGGTTTTAGTTACGCCAGCAGCGAGTTCAATCGGGCAATCCAGGCAAATCGCCAACCCGGATCGGCCTTTAAACCATTTGTGTATGCCGCTGCTCTTGAACAGGGATATACACCCTCCAGCCTGATCATGGATGCACCACTTGCGATTGAACAGGGCAATTCGCAGGATATCTGGCGGCCCAAGAATTATGGCGGTAAATTTTACGGACCCTCAACATTACGAAAAGGAATTGAACTCTCCCGTAACGTTATGACTGTACGCCTGGCCCAGGACATGGGCATGCAAACCGTCTCCGATTATGCCCGCCGATTTGGCATTTATGACAACCTAAGTCCGGTACTTGCGATGTCTTTGGGGGCGGGTGAAACCACGTTATTGAGAATGACGGCAGGATTTGGCATGCTGGTAAATGGTGGTAAAAAAATTACCCCAACCCTGGTCGACCGAATTCAGGACAGGTATGGCCGGACGATTTTCCGCCATGATGAAAGGCCATGTCTTGACTGCAAAGCGGTTGAATGGACCGGACAGGAAGAGCCGGAATTGACCGATATCCGCGAGCAGATACTCGACCCTCACACCGCTTATCAGATTACCTCCATGTTAGAAGGCGTGGTGCAGCGGGGAACCGGTGCAGCCGTCAAAGCTGTCGGCAAACCCTTAGCGGGCAAGACGGGCACGACCAATGATGAAAAAGATGCCTGGTTCGTTGGGTTTTCGCCAGACCTTGCGGTCGGTGTATTCATTGGTTTCGACACCCCTAAACCTATGGGGCGCGGGTCGACTGGCGGCCAATTGGCAGCTCCGGTGTTTCGGGATTTTATGATCAAAGCCCTAGCCAATCAACCGGGATCACCATTCCGTATCCCGGACGGCATAAATCTAATTCCCATCGATGTTACCACAGGCCAACTTGCCGCACTGGGCGAAGAGGGTGTTATTCTTGAAGCTTTTAAACCAGGCAGGCAACCGGGTGTTGACACGGTTGTAATTGGTGGGGAGGATCCAGGTTTAGATGCGCCCGAAAGTGTGTTCACTACCGGCACCGGCGGTCTTTACTGATCCTGATTAAAAAAATATTCTCACCGTGGATGAACTGCGTCAGCAACCTCTTTACAGGCTCTAGGCTGATCGTTAGGTTGTCGGTTTTCCAGAGCATTTGAGGTCCTGTTATATGCGAGCTGAAATTCAATCAATCGTCAATGATATCAAGCAGTCAATTGAATTGCTAAGGAGGCATCTTTGACTGGGAAACTGCAGATCAGCGGTTAAACGAACTCAACGGACGGGCAGAATCTCCTGATTTTTGGCAGGATACCCAGCGCGCCCAAAAAATCATGCGAGAGCGCCAGGAGCTCGAAAATGCCATCAATTCCTGTAACGAACTGCACAATGGCGTTGCTGAAAATATTGAACTGATAGAACTTGGTGAGCTGGAGGGTGATGAGGAAATTGTCTCCGAAGCCGAGCAAGCTTTGCGGTTGCTGCATAAGATTGCTGCCGAGCGCGAGCTCGAAACTCTGCTGTCCGGCGAAGCTGATGCCAATGATGCCTATATTGAATTCCATGCTGGCGCCGGTGGCACGGAGAGTCAGGATTGGACCCAGATGCTTATGCGAATGTATATTCGCTGGGCTGAGGCCAAAAATCATAAAGTCGAAATTATCGGCATCAATTCAGGTGATGAAGCCGGAATTAAGTCGGCCACAATTTTGGTCAAAGGCCACAATGCTTATGGCTGGTTGAAAACCGAATCAGGCGTTCATCGTCTTGTGCGTATTTCGCCGTTTGATTCAAACGCCAGGCGTCATACCTCTTTCGCCTCGATCTGGGTTTTCCCGGTTATTGATGATTCCATAGACATCGACGTGAGTGACAGCGACGTGCGTATTGATACCTATCGGGCCAGCGGTGCAGGCGGACAACATGTAAACACCACCGATAGTGCCGTGCGCATAACTCACATTCCCACCGGTATTGTTGTGCAATGCCAAAATCAGCGATCACAGCATAAAAATCGCGCCACTGCCTGGGACATGTTGCGCTCCCGGCTGTATGAAACTGAATTACAGCGCCGCGAAGAACAGGCACAGGCGGAAGCTGATTCTAAGTCAGAAATTGGCTGGGGCCATCAGATCAGATCTTATGTTCTGCAGCCCTACCAACTGGTCAAGGACCTTAGAACCGGTGTGGAAAGCACAAACCCTTCGGCGGTTTTAGATGGGGATCTGGATGAGTTTATTGCCGCAGCTCTAGCACAACGCATCGAGGGCGGAGGGGCTCGCGAAATAGAGGATCTCGAATAGTTGGTTTCTGGACTATGTTCCAGCTAACCATCACGACCAATCTGTTCCGCTCACCGCGCAAATCTGGTTGCAGTGGTTCTGCAACCAGTGGCTTTTTAAACGACTTTATGGTCTAGCCGGAAGAACTCTTAGCATAGGCCGGGCGAGGGGCAAGATGAGTTCCGATAACACGGCGTCTGGTCTTGGGTCTTTCCACCTGTCCTTCGGCAGTAGACACAAGCTCTTCTGCCCGGTCATCTTCGTCGTCTTCAACATCGCCAATTTCATCAGATAAAAGCCCTACCACTGTTGTGGGCTCGCTAGCTTCCTCATCAACTGCCGGCCGGGCAGGTTGTTTGTCGACAGCACTCAATGCAGTCACTTCAGCCTGCGGTGCTGCAGTTGAGATCGTGCCGACAGTAGAGGCTGCTTTTTTAACTGCGGCCGCCATATCGGCTGCGCCAACGGCCTTTGGCGGTTCAGCCTTTGGCATTTTGGTTGTAGCAGGAGCTTCAGCTGCAGGCTGCGATTTCTGGTCGGTGGCAGTTTTGGCCAGCGGCTCCTCACAACGATTGCAGCGACCATCGAAATCTGCGCCGGTTTCAATTGTCAAAAGCTTGTGGAAAAT
>JAJFHR010000340.1 GCA_021775515.1 Hyphomicrobiales bacterium
TTAAAGTACCCCGGCATGCGGGCAACCTCCAGCTCCTTAGCGTTTTTTCCCTCGGCGATCTCTTCGTCGAGGAACATAATCGTCGGCGTAAAATTCACCCCCCAGCGCCGCGCCATCTCGCGTTCTTCCATGGCCTTGCCATCAAAATCGGTAACCTCGCGTGATCCCCACAGGTTGAGTTGCAGAAACTCAAAATTCGGCTTTATGTAACTGAGAATTTTTTCGTCGGTGAAGTTAACCTTGTGCATCTCGGCACAATAGGGGCATCCGCGTTGTTCCCACAGGATTACCAGGCGTTTGCCGGCATCCTTGGCATCGGCAAAATCATCTCTCACGTCAAGGAAAGATTCGAGGAACCAGGGCTGAACATGAAGACCATCATCATTCAATTCCTGCGCTGTCGCCGCCGGAATGCCAGCGCCAAAGGCACTCAGTCCGGCGATGGTCAAACCACCTTGGGTAAACTGTCTACGATTTAACATAAGCATGCTCCCATCCTGTTTCCTGAATGTAATCTTACACGCATTGCACTCAATTGAACAGCAACACTACGTTGGCAGCAAACAAGCGGGCATGTCTGCAGAGTACTCGGAACAGACTTTATTGCCCATACAAGGATTTAAGCATTGCAGCGGGCCACTTAACCGCATCGTCAGCGTTTGTTTTTCTCAATTCTTCGCTGTCTTCAACTGAACTTATAAAGCGTTGTTTGGAGATAAATTTATTTCCCGATGAATTATATGTACCGCCCAAAGAAACAGCATTATCCGGTGCCAGAAAAGTCCAGCAACTATCCGAAATATCAATTTTTCTTTCCGGTGGTGCGCCGGTAAATCTGGCAATAACATCCAGCGCTGCCAGCTTGGCTTCGACCTTAGCAGAAACGGCAGATTTGGAAATTTCCCCGGCATAGGCAACATCTCCAATGGCATAAACGTCCATTGATCGGGTAGATTGCATTGAAGGTGTCGTAATGCTGCAATAACCACTTTCATCAACCAGGTCGCCTGCTTTGAGAAAATCGGGAGCTTGTTGTGGAGGAATAACGTTGAGGACGTCTGCTTCGAAGAGATCAGAGTCCGTTTGAATGGTAGCTTTTTCCAGATCTATGCCGGTGATACCACCATGAAATTCCTTGGGTATCCACTCAACAATATCATCATAATAATCGGCATAGGTTTCTTCAAACAGTGCCTGCATCGGATATTGATCTTTTTCGTCAATAATCAGGATTTTGGCATTTTTGTTTTTGAATTTAAACCAGTGAGCGGCGAAACATGCACGCTCGTAAACGGCGGGAATGCAGCGATGAGGTCCGGCAGGTGCAACGAGTGCAAACGTGCCTCCCTCGGGCACACTATCGAGCAAGCTAAGAAGTTTTTGGCAGGTAGCCGCCGATGTCCATAAAGCCGAGATATCGGGCGTGTTTTCCAGGCCGAAGTAGCCCCAGTTCAGTGCAACGCCTGGAGCTGCGACCAAAATGTCAAATGGCAACGACGCAGTTTTGTTGTTCTGAAAGGTGATGGATTTATTTCCAAGGAAAACACCGGACACATGCTCGGTGACAAGGGAGACCTTCTGGCGCGCGAAGGCGCTGGCAAGATCAACTGGCGCTAAAGCACAATTAGCCGGATCGGGCTGGCGGAAATTATGCAGCGCAAAGGGTGCATTGTAAAATCTTTGCGACGATATAACCGTGATATGAAAAGTATCCGGGGACCAGCTATTAATAGCGCGGACAAATGCCGCACCTGCAACGCCACCTCCGATAATGACGAGCCTGGGTCTGGCACCTGCGGAAATCGCTGGCGCAGACAAGGTTGATATAGCGCCAACTGATGCGATCCCCCGGAGGAAATCTCGACGAGTGGGCCGGGATGTATATGCTGCCATTAATTACCCCGCTCAGAAGTAAAACGGGAATTGCTCTGGCAATAGCCCGTATTATTCAATCGATGCCGAGGGGTTTTTTTCATCCTCGGGTGTAACGTCTATAATCCTCGCCCGCCCGGTAATTTCAACACTCGCCTTGCAATTTTTCATGCACGGCTGCTTTTGTGCCAGCGTCGGTGTATCGGGACGGGGATCATCAATGAAATTTGCCTCATTGGGCAGGCGCACGTCTAGAAAATTCGACTTGGAAAGTTCAAAATCTTCCTCGACCAAATCATTCATATAAAGGAGATAGGCGACAAGCGCATATGTTTCATCGGGGGTTAAAGATTGAGCATCGCCAAAGGGCATTGCGCGGAAAATATAATCATAAACCGTCGACAAATAAGGCCAATAGGACCCAATGGTTTTTTCCGGACGTTCGGACTTTAGAGAATCTCTACCACCCGCAAGCACAGGCCAGCGCCCCGTGCCCTCAGCGAATTCACCGTGGCAAGCGGCGCATTTTTCCTGGAAGAGCTCTTCACCTGTACTGACCGAGCCTTTTCCCTCGGGCAGGCCCTGGCCATCGGGCCGCACATCAATATCCCAGGCTTTGACTTCGTTCGGTTTTGCCTCGCGGCCGACACCAAGTTTGCCGGCAACAGCGGGTCCAATAGCTATCAAGCACGCGGCTCCAATCGCAAAAAACGCCAATTTAAGAGACTTCGACATTCTCAACCTCCCCATTCTTTTGGACATGCCAGGTTTGAATACCGTTGTTGTGATAAATTGAATTTGTGCCGCGAACTGCGCGTAATTCATTTTTGGTTGGCTGAATGTATCCGGTTTCATCCACGGCGCGCGACTGCAGCAACAAAGGCGAGCCATCCCAATCAAATTCGTAATAAAAACGATGAATGGCGCGCGGCAACCGCAAACCGTCAATACGAGCCTGATGCCAATTTTTGCCGCCATCCAGGGTGATGTCGACCTTATCAATCAATCCCCGGCCGGACCAGGCGATGCCGGAGATCACTGTATGGCCCTTGCCATGGGTAATCGGTGCCTGCGGGCTCGGGCTGGTTATGACTGATTTTGCATCCATCACCCAGGTGAACCGCCGCGATTTTCCGTTTTCCATCAGGTCGGTATATTTCGATGTTTCCTCGCGGGCCTGCCACGGCATGTCA
>JAJFHR010000035.1 GCA_021775515.1 Hyphomicrobiales bacterium
CTGCTCACGCGGCAGCCAAACGACGTGCTGGTATCGTCTTCATGATGGCAAAAGTCAAGCTAATATTCTATCGTGCAAATTCCCAATAAGGAATTCACCTTGACCATCTTCCAGACATTTGACCGGCTTGCTGATGATAACTGGTGGCACTAGCAATGAAAATTCGCTCTATAATTTTGCTTTTGCTGGCCGAAGTCGCGGCGATGAGCCTTTGGTTGGTCTCCGCGGCAATTCTGCCCGACATGTTACGCGAGACCGAAGTTTCCTCCTTCCGGCAGGCGGCACTTTCCAGCGGCGTTCAGGCAGGCTTTGTTCTAGGCGCCCTCATCTCAACTGTATTCGGCCTGGCCGACCGGTTCGATCCGCGCCGTGTTTTTGCCTTCTCGGCAATAATGGCAGGAGTTGTTAATGCGCTTCTACTGGTATCAAGCCCCGGCAGCAGCCTGGCCATAACAGCCCGGGTAATCACCGGCTCTTTGCTGGCCGGAGTTTATCCGGTGGGGATGAAAATCGCTGTTGGCTGGGGACAAAAAGACCGCGGATTCCTGGTCGGCGCCCTGGTTGGCGCGCTCACTTTGGGATCAGCATCACCTCATCTCATTGCCCTGGCCGGCGGCTCGGACTGGCGTCTCACCGTTGCTGCGGCTTCGGGCGCCTCGGTCATCGCCGGCATTCTTAGCCTTTTGGTATCGTTAGGTCCCCATCACGCGATTGCCGCCAGATTTAACCCAACGGTACTAACAACCGCCTGGACCAATAAGCGTGTCCGGCTCGCCTACATCGGATATCTCGGCCACATGTGGGAATTATATGCGATGTGGGCGTGGATTGCAGCTGCAACCGCTGTTTCTTACAGTGTTTCGTTACCCCTGCTGGAAGCCGAACGTTTGTCCAAGTTAACCGCCTTCCTGGCAATTGGCGCAGGTGGAATTGCCTGTGCCGTGGCCGGACTGGTCGCCGATAAAATAGGCAAAGCCGAAATAACCATCATCGCAATGGCCGTGAGCGGAACATCAGCCATCGCTACCGCCTTAACCTTCGGCGGGCCAGTTTGGCTCACCTTCGCCATCGTTATTGTCTGGGGCACGGCAATTGTGCCGGATTCAGCCCAGTTTTCTGCACTCGTCGCCGATGCCTCACCACCTGACCAGGCTGGAAGCCTGATGACTTTTCAAACCGCCTTAGGATTTGCCCTTACCTTCGCCACCGTGCAAATAACGCCTATTCTTGCCGCCACACTCGGCTGGCCAACTATTTTAGCCGGATTGGCCATAGGACCGGCAATCGGAATAATCGCAATGGCCAGATTGCGGACAATTATCTGAAAGTTAAAAAACAGATGTTCCAGAAAAAATCACCTGAGTGGGACAAACCCAATCGTCACATTCCTTCTCAGGCAAGTTATCAATGTTTCACGAGCCGGCTTATCGCATTTATTAGATATTTTTGGTCGTAAATTACCGGTCGGTTGTCGCCTCAAGACGCCGGGAAGATGCATTTTTGTTTATTCTGCCCTATTGTGGGCACTCAAAAACCCCGACAGCATTACGCGCCCGGGAACAAAAATGATATCGGCCTAACCGATGCAAATGCCGTCATTTCGGGAGGGAATTTAACATGACAGACACAGCGGAAGACCCTGGCCTGGATGCACCGCATCCGGTTGAAACTGATTATCGCATCGGCCAGGACAACGTAACGCCTTTCGGCCTCGACATTCACAATCCGGTTTTTCTGGTTTCAGGTATTTCCATCGTTGCCTTTGTATTGATAACCCTGATGTTCCAGGAAGGCGCAACAGAGTTTTTTGGCTGGCTGAGACCGTTTTTAACCTCGACATTTGACTGGTTTTTCCTCGGTGCAGCGAACATTTTTGTATTGTTTTGCATCGGGCTGATGGTCACCCCGCTGGGGCGGGTCCGTCTCGGCGGCACAGATGCCACACCTGACTACAGCTATTTAGGCTGGTTCGCGATGTTGTTTGCCGCTGGAATGGGCATAGGTCTGATGTTCTTTGGTGTGTCTGAACCCATATCGCACTTTTCCTCATCCCTGGGTGGCACATCAATCGAAAACGGGGTTCGCACCGACTGGGCCCCACTGGGTGCCGCAGCCGGCACCCCAGAGGATGCCCTTAACCTCGGCATGGCGGCAACAATTTTCCACTGGGGGCTTCACCCTTGGGCAATCTATGCAGTGGTCGCGCTGTCGCTGGCGTTTTTCACTTACAACCGCGGTTTGCCGCTAACACTGCGCTCGGCATTTTATCCTTTGCTGGGTGAACGCGTTTGGGGTTGGCCTGGTCATGTCATCGACACGCTAGCAGTCTTTGCAACGCTGTTTGGCCTTGCAACTTCCCTGGGTTTTGGCACCGAACAGGCACTCGCCGGCCTCAACTTCCTTTTTGGCTGGGGAACAGGCAATGTCGCCAAAGTGCTGTTGATCACTATCATTACCGCATTGGCACTGATTTCGGTGGTGCGCGGCCTTGACGGCGGCGTCAAAGTGCTCTCGGAAATCAACATCGTTCTGGCAGGCCTGTTGTTATTATTCGTCATTGTGGTTGGCCCGACGGCGACAATTTTCTCTACAATGTTCTCGGGCGGTCTTGCTTATGTGAAGGATATTGTTCCGTTGTCGATGCCGTTTGGACGGGAAGACGCCAACTTCAGCCAGGGCTGGACGGCTTTTTATTGGGCCTGGTGGATTTCCTGGTCGCCTTTTGTCGGCATGTTCATTGCCCGCGTATCACGCGGTCGCACGGTGCGTGAATTCGTGTTTTGTGTGATTTTCATTCCAACCGCCGTCAGCGTTTTATGGATGGGAACCTTTGGCGGTACTGCCGTTGCACAGGTAATGGCCGATGCAGCAGCACCGGTTAAAAGTGCGGCACTGGAACTTAAGCTGTTCGCGATGCTCAAGCCCTTGCCTTTCGCTGGCATCACCTCGTTTCTCGGCATTGTTCTGGTGTTGGTTTTTTTCGTGACTTCGTCTGATTCCGGCTCACTTGTGATCGACACGATCACTGCGGGCGGTAAAACCAACGCACCGGTTGCCCAACGCGTATTCTGGTGCTCATTTGAAGGTGTGGTTGCAGCAACCTTGTTGCTGGTTGGCGGAGCTAAGGCCTTGACGGCCTTGCAAGCGATGGCTGTGTCAACTGGTTTCCCGTTTACCATCGTCCTGTTGGCCATGTGTTTTAGCCTATACAAGGGATTGCGGCAGGCCGCGAAGGAAGAATAAGCGCTGCTTTGACAGCAAATCGGCCCCCGCGCTTAAACCGGTGCGGGGGTTTTTTGTGCAAATTGCCTTCAAATGTCACAAATTTTCCAGCAATTTTCACTGACATATTCGACTCAGTGTTATAAGAGCTATCGATGTTGCGTTATTCTCTAGATAGATCGCCATAATGTCATCTGACCCTTTTGATCTTGGATCCGTTGAGGAAACTGAAGCCGCCCGGCCTGCCGGGGGCATTGCCGCGCGTGCTATGGCTGCGGCAACAAAAGCACCCTACCTCAATGCACTAAATCGCGAACAACGCCAGGCGGTAGAAACGCTTGATGGTCCCAGCCTGGTTCTGGCTGGTGCTGGTACCGGCAAAACAAGGGTCCTGACCACCCGTCTTGCCCACATCCTCAATACACACCGCGCCTGGCCCGGACAAATTCTGGCGGTAACCTTTACCAACAAAGCAGCCCGCGAAATGAAGGAACGCATCGGCTCGATCATCGGCGGCGTCGTTGAGGGCATGCAATGGCTGGGAACCTTTCATTCAATCGGCGCAAAAATCCTGCGCCGGGATGCCGAGCTTGTCGGCCTGAGGCCTGACTTCGCCATTCTCGATACCGACGATCAAATCCGCTTACTCAAACAACTCATTCAAGCCGAGGGCCTGGATGAAAAACGCTGGCCCGCGCGCCAACTGGCGGTCGAGATTGACAATTGGAAGAACCGTGGAATTACGCCGGAGAAAGTTCCCGCCGCAGACGCAGAAGTTTTTGCCAAGGGTAAGGGCATTGAGATTTATGCCGCTTACCAGGAGCGCTTGAAAATTCTGAATGCGGCTGATTTTGGCGATCTTTTGCTCGAATGCCTCAGACTGTTTCAGGAAAATCCCGACCTGCTAGCCGACTACCGCCGGCGCTTCAGCTATATGCTGGTGGATGAATATCAAGATACCAATGTGGCGCAATATCTCTGGCTGCGGCTCCTTGCCGGCAATGAGGGCAACATTTGCTGTGTCGGTGATGATGATCAATCAATCTATGGCTGGCGGGGCGCTGAGGTAGATAATATCTTGCGGTTTGAAAAAGATTTCCCAGGGGCACATGTTATCCGTCTGGAAGAAAATTACCGCTCAACCCCGCATATACTCAATGCCGCCTCGGGTCTCATTGCCCATAACGAGGGCCGCCTGGGCAAATCGTTGCGCACGGCGGAAACCGAGGGTGAAAAAGTACACATAAAGGCCCTGTGGGATGGTGAAGAAGAAGCCCGCTCAATTGCCGATGATATCGAAAACCTCCAGCGCGACGGCCATAAGCTCAATGATATGGCAATATTGGTGCGGGTAAGTTTTTTGATGCGCGAATTTGAAGACCGCTTCATCACGCTTGGCATTCCCTATCGCGTCATTGGCGGTCCGCGGTTTTATGAACGCCGTGAAATAAGAGATGGCCTGGCTTATCTCAAGGTCACAGCCCAACCTGACAATGATCTGGCCTTTGAACGTATTATCAACACGCCCAAGCGCGGCCTGGGTAATGTCACTGTCAAAAAACTGCATGAATTTGCCCGTGCCCAGGCCATATCGCTTACCCGCGCCGCGCGCATTTTGATTGAAACCGATGAATTATCCAAAGCTGCGCGCAAATCACTCGGCGAGCTGATAACATCTTTTGACCGCTGGCGATCCTTGATCGATGGTCTGCCGCATACAGAACTGGCCGAAATGATCCTCGATGAATCCGGCTACACCGCCATGTGGCAAAATGATAAATCAGCCGATGCACCCGGCAGGCTCGACAATCTAAAAGAGCTGGTTCATTCCATGGAGGAATTTGAAAATCTGGCCGGTTTTCTCGAACACATCTCACTGGTCATGAATGTAGAGACCGAAGAATCCGATGATCTCGTCAATCTTATGACCCTGCACAGCGCCAAGGGTCTCGAATTCAAAACCGTATTTTTGCCGGGTTGGGAAGAAGGTCTTTTCCCTCATCAACGCGCGCTCGATGAAAGCGGCCGCGCCGGTCTGGAAGAAGAGCGCAGATTGGCCTATGTCGGCCTCACTCGTGCGCGCGAATGCGCCAAGATCAGCTTCACCTCCAACCGCCGCATTCACAACCTGTGGCAATCCGCCATGCCGTCGCGCTTCCTTGATGAATTACCTGAAGCCGATGTCGAGATTGATCAGGCGTCAAATTCTTATGGCGGCAATACCCAAAGCCGCTTTGATCACGATGTATTCGTAGACGCAAATTACAACACACCAGGCTGGCGCCGGGCTCAATCTCACCAGCACGAACAAGCACCGCACCAAAACAACAGTTTTGGCTCTTCCCCCCTTCTGGAAGGTGAACTGGTTGCAACAGAAACCTCAAACACCAGCACCTTCACTATCGGAGAACGGGTATTCCACGATAAATTCGGCTACGGCAGCATCGCTGGAATTAACGGCAACAAACTGACCATTGATTTCGAAAAAGCCGGTCGCAAACGTGTTTTGGATTCTTTTGTCGAACGTCATTAAGAAGTTTCACCTCCGAGTGTTAAACCAGGTTTTCTCATGATCGTGCGTGCCGAATTTTCACAA
>JAJFHR010000341.1 GCA_021775515.1 Hyphomicrobiales bacterium
ACCACGCCTCCGGTCAGAAAAATTGGTGCTCTGCCGGTATAGCGGGGCGGAGTTATCCAGGCGTCAAGAGAAGTTGTTTCTAACGTCTGCTTTAGTCCCGGAGTTGTTATGCTGGTCAAGCGCTCGCGCCAGTCGGGGCCAGCGGCAAATATTGCCACAAACAGTACTAAAAATGCCGGTGCCCTGAGGGAATAGGGGTCTTGGCGGAAAAGTTTTGGCGTCGGCAGCCCGGGTTTCAAACTTTCAACTACCGGAATAAGCCGTTTTCTATGCGCCCGCCAGATTGCCCGTGTAGCCGGGTCCTCAGCATCAAGGCTCAGGGTATCAGCCAGGGAACTGGCCGGGCGGTGGCTATGGCCTGATGCATCTTCGAGCCATCTCAGGGCTTGTTTTTCACTTGGCCATTTTGTGCGCGTTAATCGCTGTAGCGACCACAGGGCAAGAATGCCGAAGATCACCAATAATCCAATGTGAACCGCCGAAGGAACCGTTTCAAAAACTCCAAAAAGGCTGAAGGTGATAATTGTTGAGACCACAAGCAAAAACGGCAGCGCCTCGCGCCACAGGCACTCCCAGAACAGGGCAAGTCGTGCAATGCCGATTTTAAACTGGAAGGGTAATTTCATCCATCATCCCTGGGGTCGAGCAACTGGTGATTGGGAATATACCATACAAAATTGCCCTTGTACTTCATAAGAGCGTTATCATCCCTGGCATAGAAATCACAGCATAATTGCTGACCTCGTCATGCCGATATCATCACAATGCTTGTTGTTTTGGGCTGATTTATGGCCGCGAGCAGAGATTTTTGATATCGATTATGGCTCTATTGCCACGGCGCCATATTATCTAGGTCAATGATATCGTCGGTTTCCAGGCGTTTGCGCACGACGGCGAAATCATCACCATTGACCAAAACCTCGGGAATTAGTGCGCGGGTATTGTAAGTGCCTGATTGAACGGCTCCATAAGCCCCTGCCGTCATAATGGCAATGAGGTCATTCTGTCTGAGAACCGGTAATTCCCGTCCCGTAGCGGTATAATCACCGGTTTCGCAGACCGGACCGACGACGTCGACTTCCTGGCCGGGGGAACCTGGGGCAGGCTGCACAACGCATAAGATGTCGTGATGAGCCTCGTAAAGTGTCGGCCGGACAAGGTCATTCATGGCGGCATCAATGACGGCAAAATGCTTTTCCTCACCCTGTTTCATGTGCACGACCCGGGCGACCAGAATACCGGCATTTCCGGCAATTAGGCGGCCGGGTTCGGTAATAATCTTGCAACCGAGATTACCAACCGCTTTTTTTATGACATCGGCATATTCTTTGGGAAGTGGTGGCTCATTGTCTCCGTGGCGATAGGGAATTCCCAGACCTCCGCCCAAATCCACATGTTGAATTTCATGGCCTTCCGCGCGCAAGGCGGATACCAATTCGCCGACCCGTTCGTAGGCGGCCTGATAGGGTTCAAGATCTGTAATCTGGCTGCCAATATGCACATCAATCCCGGTAACCTTTATGCCCGGCAGGCTGGCGGCGAGAGCATAGACTTTCAACGCGCGTGTCCAGGGGATGCCAAACTTGTTTTCTGCTTTGCCGGTGGCGATTTTGGCATGGGTTTTTGCATCTACGTCAGGATTGATCCGAACGGAAATGTTCGCCGTTTTGCGCCTAGCCGTTGCAACCTCGCTGATTAAATGAAGTTCAGATTCGGATTCAACGTTGAAACACATAATATCCGCATCAAGTGCGGCGGCAATCTCGGTTTCGGTTTTTCCAACACCGGAGAATATGATTTTGTCGCCGCTAATGCCTGCCCGCAAAGCGCGCTTTAGTTCGCCGCCGGAAACAATATCCATGCCGGCGCCTAGATCACCCAGCGTTTTAATCACCGCCTGGTTTGAGTTGGCTTTCATGGCATAACAGATGAGGTGGTCGACGCCGCCAAACGGTTCATCAAACACTTTGAAATGACGGCTAAGCGTGGCCGTTGAATAACAATAAAACGGCGTTCCTACCTGCGCGGCAATCTCGGGCAGGGGCACGTTTTCGGCATGAAGAATGCCGTTTATATAGGTGAAATGATGCATGAAAATTGCTCTGGCGCTTAAATCAGCCGGTCAAGAATGAACTTCTTGTCCTTTTTTTCCTGTTTTTCGGCGTTTGGTGGCGGTTCAAGACCGCCACGGCGGCCACACGCACTTAAGAACAATGTTGATGCCAATACGGCAACTATTGCTATTTTGATCTTTCGCATGAAGCCCAACTCCAACATATGATTTTGACCGGTGGTCTGATCCTTATCACATTGCATCCTGGATGTTAAAAATATCCGCCGGTATTTTCCCTAGGTTTGTTCTTCGCCATTTGTCTGCAAGATGTCAAGCCATCTTAAGGCTTGCTCTTTGACATTGTCAGGGGCGGTTCCACCAAAGCTCTTGCGGGAATTAACCGAATTCTCAGCGCTCAGTACCGTATAGACATCCTTGGTAATGAGAGGCTCAACGTCTTGCATTTCTTCAAGTGTGAGATCCTTAAGGCTGCGATCGCGCGAACTGGCGAGGGCTACAAGTTGTCCGG
>JAJFHR010000342.1 GCA_021775515.1 Hyphomicrobiales bacterium
TTTTTTGCGCGCAGGTCGAGAATTTCACCCGCACTCACACTGTCCAATCTAACGCCGGTTAACGAATAAGGACCCGGTGCCTTAAAGAAACTGTTGGCCGCAGTCCAGCCTTGTGTCTGCTGTGTAACGACACCGCGCGCATTGAAATATTTATAGGGCTTTCCCGGTTGCACCAAACTGCGGCCGGCATCGCCAAAACGGCGTTGAAGCATGCTGCGCAAATCACCGGAAAATCTATCAGCGGCGATGTGACTGTCACCGAGATGAAGAACAACCACCGGTCTTTTACGTTTGCCCGTCTCAAGATTTGCCAGCGCTGTATAAAAGCGGGTCAATCCTTGTACAGAACCTTTATACGGCGCTTGTTTTGCTTCACGATCTATGGCTGGTCCGGACGGCGATTTGGCCGCCGGTGGCTCTGCACTTTGAGACTGGGAGGCGGATTTTGTTGTGGCGCCGAGATTTTCGCTAATCTGTTGACCTGAACACGCAGCAATGAGTAGGCACAAGCCAATAGCCAGCGCCACTCTATACTGTCGTGATCGCCTTATTTTGGCAAAATAGCGGTCATCTTCCAGATCATGAACGGGTATCACCGAAAGACCGGGCAAATATTCTGGCAAATCAAGTTTAATCCCGTGGCCAGGAGAAATCGTCACCGCGGCCCGCTTTTGGCGGCACGGCGTCACCACGCAATAACGTCCGGAATACGATGGTTGAGAGTACTCCTTCGGCATCAGTGACGGAGTCGAAATCCACGCCAGAAACCGAGGCAATTGAGGCAAGCCTGGAAACGCCCGTGAACTCATCTTGTTGGTATGAGTTTTCTGACGCGATCTCGATATTGTCATCAGGCGTACCACTCTCAATACTCAACTGACCCTTTGCACCGGCAATACCAGATGCTACAGACAAATTCCCCGGATCTCGCACCAAGCCGGGTTCCACATTCAATTCAGCAGACATACCTGCCTGAAGCGGTTGCAGCGGAGATATCTTTTTACGTTCCCGGGCCTCCTGACTTGGCCCAAGAACTATCCTGCGTTTAACCACTGTAGCCTGTTCCGGCTGAATTATGCTTAATATACTCTGAAAATCGTTAGCAAGAGCTTGCCGAATGACCTGTCCGCCATCGCTTTTTTCAGCTTTTTTCGCGTTTTTTACCAAATAATCGGCATCAGCCTGAAATCTTGGCCGGACAGCCGGTTCAATGCTGGAGCCGGTCACCTTATCAAATTCATTATTCGCAGGTGCACCCAGACGGTGTGCGACCGTATTCAAAGCCAATTTCAAACTGCGCCTTTTTTCCGCATCACTGTCGGCGATGGAAAAATATGGTTGAGGTAAAAATTGTGGCCGAGCAATTGCAATTTTGGTCGTTTTCCTTTCTTGAGTAAATACAGGAACAGGCGGGTTAACAGCAATGATCTCAGCTTTCGAGTTAGAATTTTCTGAAATTTCATAAGTAGGGCGGAATTTCGGTTCCGGTGTAGCGACGGGCTCGCCTATTTTCAAATTCGCCTGGCGCAACTTAGGTTTAATGCTGGTTGGGACAGCCTGTTTGAGTTTTAGCGGGCTTGCCGGGGGTACAAATGCCGACTGTTCATCTTGAGCCAGCGTCGTCGCAGGTGCGACTGGTGCGGCAGTTATTTTTGGCCCCGGCGCCGGTTTTTTCACCTGAGGTATTAAAGGACGCTCAGTAGGCCTAAGGTTTAGTGGCTTTTTCTGCAGTATTGATTTTGCCGCAACACCCACCTCAGGTTTTTTCGGCAGGTCCTTCTTGGCAGGTAAAAGTCGCGCTAATTTGATCGGTTTCTGCACCGGTACAATGTTCTTGGTTTTTAGGTTCGCTACCGCTGGCGGTCGCGAACTTTGGAGGATATCCGCCCAGATATCCAACTCGGCCGCCACAGCAAGTTTACGATATCCCCGCATGGTAAAATGTACGCCATCATTGGCTCTTAGCTTGCGTACCTGGCCCTTAATGTCCTTGCCATAGGCACTGTAATTCCCCTTTGCATCGGTGAAAACATTCCAGGTTTCTATATACTGCACGTTGTTAACTCGTGCCTGCTCCCGGAAAATTTCATTGAGCATTTTCATATGCTTGGCAAATTTCTTTTTGCGGGTGATCGGCAAGCCGACCCAATAAACTTTTACCCCCCGCCGGGTTAGCTTCTTGATAAATGTATCAACACGAGAAGCATAAATTTCGCGCCAGCGTTTTGACCCTGGTCTATGACGGCCATCTTTGGATCTGATGGTTTGACGGTCATTGGCGCCAACCATAATAACAGCAATATCAACTTTGGTTGTTCTCAGAATTTTTTCAAGATTGGCGGTCAGGTCAAAATAATCCAATCGGACAAATCCGGTTGATGTCTTGGATTTGCGCACGACTTTGATATTTTTGTAGCTGCGAAAGGCGCGATACAGACCAGCCCAGATACCATCGCCAAGGGAATCGCCTAAAACGATAAGCTTCATTTTTTTCGTCGGCAACTTACCGTCACGCAACAGCGCGGTTTTATATGTCGCTATTGCAGCGACACGCTTTGATGGCGGAATTTTAGCGGAAACGGACTTTTTAACAGCAACTGCTTCAGTTGTATTGGCCGTAGCATATACCATTGTCACCAATGGCGGAAACACCAGCAACACAACGATCATAAGTGCGGAGGTCAAAAAACTCCGCACAGGTTTAAACACAACGCGACTCACTCTATACACTCACTGTATTACTTAACACTCACAGTACAACTTAGCGTTTTATAACGCCTGAAATTCACGAGCAGGATTATGGTACAAACCTGCCTGAGAAAACACCTGAAATTTACCGTTTCTGCTTGCTCAAGGAAATTCCAACGCCACCTGTTGCATTATGCCAACACATGGCTCGCTCACAAAAGCCTCACCTTTCAGCCCCCTCCCGGGCTTTGATCTAATCAGATTTTCAGCCTTTTCGCAGCCTGTCTAGCAAATCTGAACCTGGATACCCATCCGCTCTAAGGCCTGTGCGCTGCTGATAAGCTTTGATTGCCTTTACCGTATTCCTGCCTATTTTACC
>JAJFHR010000343.1 GCA_021775515.1 Hyphomicrobiales bacterium
GCAAATTCGCTCCTTAGGTGTAAAACTCAAACATAGCGCCAACAAATGCCAGATAGAGGGCAAACGTATTGTGCTGGTTGATGACAGTGTGGTCAGGGGCACCACTTCGGAAAAAATTGTGCAGATGATGTATGATGCCGGAGCCGCTGAAGTACACATGCGCGTGGCAAGTCCACCAATCAAATACCCGGATTTTTATGGAATTGATACGCCGAACCAGGACAGTCTTCTGGCCGCCACCCACTCTGTGGAAGAAATGCGGGAGATCATAAATGTCGACTCGCTGGCGTTCCTCACGGTAGAAGGCCTCTATAAATCTATGGGGTTCGACAACCGTGATCCCGTTTCACCGCAGTTTACAGATCATTGTTTTACCGGAGATTATCCCACCTCATTAACTGACCGGGATGGTCCCCCAACACCGCGGCAATTATCGCTCCTGGCTGAAGCTGGATAAAACAGCGATCAAGTCACACCGCCACCTCAATTTGAAGCAGTCTCCATGAACAAGTCTCTACAAGGCCGTATTGCGGTTATCACCGGGGCATCACGCGGAATAGGTCGCGCTGTTGCCATCGCACTATCCAGGCAGGGTGCGCATATTATCGCCATAGCGCGCACTGAAGGCGGATTGACCGATCTTGATGATGAAATCAAAGAACATGGCGGCAAGGCAACTCTGGTGCCTTTGGATGTATGCGACGGCCCCGGCATCGACCGGCTCGGCGCAGCGATACATGAACGTTGGGGCCACTTGGATATTCTGATTGGCAATGCCGCGATTCTAGGTCCACTTACACCTGCAGGCCACATTGACCCCAAAAGGTGGGATCAGCTCATAAGTGTAAATCTTACTGCCAATTATCGGCTCATACGTTCGCTCGACCCCCTGTTACGGCTGTCAGATGCCGGGCGGGCGGTTTTTGTAACCTCTCGTGAGGCAACCGCGAACACCGCCTATTGGGGGGGATATTCAACGACCAAGGCCGGATTGGAAGCCCTGGTAAAAACCTACGCCCATGAACTGACCAACACCGCGGTGCGGGCCAATCTCATTGATCCCGGCGCCGTCAATACCAGCATGCGATCCCAGGCCATGCCGGGTGAAGATCCCGCCTCCCTGCCCACGCCTGAAGACGTAGCGCCTCTCTTTGTTGAAATGGTCAGCCCGAACTACATGGGCAATGGCGAGGTTGTGCCTTACCGCCGATAACGCCATTTCGCTCAATACACAATTTGAAAACCAGCTAACTTCGCCCGGCGTAAGGATTTTTGCCTTTGCGTAAAAACAGCCGTACAGGCACTGAGGGTAAATCAAAGGCTTGGCGCAGGCTGTTGATCAGATAGCGAACATATGAATTTGGCAACGCATCCGGTTTTGAGCAGAATGCAGCGAAGGTCGGTGGCCGTGACTTGGGCTGGGTGATAAACTTGAGCCTGATCCGCCTGCCTTGATCGGCCGGCGGCGGATGACGTTCAATGGCTTCACGAAACCAGTTGTTCAATTGACCGGTGTTGACCCGGTGATTCCACAAATCGTAGACGTCAAATACAGCATTCATCAACTGCTTGAAACCCTGATCATTGGTTGCCGAGATTGCAACCAGGGAAATGCCGCCAAACTGGGGGAGAATTCTATCGGCTTCTTCGCGCAGTTCTTTAAGCCGGCTTCGTTTGTTTTTGACCAGATCCCATTTGTTAACGGCAATGACCAGGGCGCGGCCTTCCCGCTCCACCAAATCTGCAATATGAATGTCCTGCTTTTCCAGCGGCTGTTCGGCATCAACCATGAGAACGACGACTTCAGCAAATTTCACCGCACGCAGACCATCGGCCACGGACAGTTTCTCCAGCTTACTGGAAACCCGCGCCCGCCGCCGCATTCCGGCCGTGTCGAAAATCTTGAGCGGTTTGCCCTCATAGGTCCACTCGACACCGATGGAATCGCGCGTCACCCCGGCTTCCGGACCGGTCAACAACCGTTCTTCGCCGATCAGCGTATTGATAAACGTCGATTTTCCTGCGTTTGGCCGACCAACCACGGCGATGCGCAAAGGGCGATTTTTTCCGCCTTCTTCATCATCCTCAAGCGCCTCAATCTCAGTGTCGACCAACACATCATCAGCGTCAATCACGCCGGTCTTTTCTATCGCTTCACCCAAATCGACCATGCCCTCGCCGTGGGCAGCCGACAAGGCGATAGGTTCACCCAGCCCGAGTGAAAATGCATCATACAGCCCGTCTTTGCCTTTGCGGCTTTCACATTTATTGGCTACCAGGATTATCGGCACATCTGATTTTCGTAAAATTTCGGCAAACCGAGTGTCAAAGGGCGTAACGCCGGCAATGGCATCAATCATGAAAACCACAACATCAGCTTCTTTTATTGCCGCTTCGGTTTGCGCCTGCATACGTCCTTCTAAAGACTGCTCAGAGGCCTCTTCGAGACCAGCGGTATCAAAGACCGAGAACCTGAGAGCGCCTATTCGTCCGTCCCCTTCGCGGCGGTCCCGGGTCACTCCTGGAGTATCATCAACAATGGCTAACCGCTTGCCGACGATACGGTTAAACAGAGTGGATTTACCCACATTGGGCCTGCCAACAATGGCAAGAGTAAAACTCATCGCTAAATGCGCCTCAAATTTTATTCGGAATAACCCTATCGCATGGCGATGAGGTCAGCGTCGTCCGTAAGGAAGTAGATTGTATTATTTGCCACGATCGGTGGAATAAACATGCCATCTCCCAGTGAAAATGAGCCAAGCCTCTCACCGCTTTGCGGAGCCAGCGTGACCACCAGACCTTTCGACGAGACCAACCACAGGCGGCCGCCCGCGAGCACTGGCCCGCTCCACTGCCCTCTCGCCTTGCCGCCTTCTACAGCATCGTTTAGCGAAACGATCCAGCGAACTTTCCCGTCTGTACGCGACAAAGCCATAACCTGATTGTCCAGGTTGACGACAAAAACATGGCCACCAGCAACCCAGGGTGTTTGCACGCCGGTGATGTCACGATCCCACAGACGTTTGCCACTCTTAAGATCCAGCGATGCAAACCTGCCGCCATGACTGATCGCATAGACCTGGCCGCCAAAAATAACCGGCCGGCCGGCGATATCGTTAAGCTGAGCAAGAGAACTCAACCGCCCGGTTTTACTCAGGCTGTCAGTCCATACCGGCCCGCCATCGGACTCGCGAAAGGCCACCAGATCGCCTGAGGTATAAGGCACAACAACATAGCCGCCATCAATAGCCGGGCTGGTATTGGACAAAAGCCCGGCGCTCTCGCTAACGCCTCTGAATTTCCATACAATTTCGCCATCGCTGGCACTTAGCGCGAACACCTCATTGCTGACCGTGGTTACGTATATGCGACCGTCTTTGGCGGTTGGTGCCGAGCGAATTGGCACTTCAAGAGCTTTAGTCCATTTTTTCTGACCCGTTGCCGGGTCAAGGGCTGAAACCGTGCCGAACCCTGACGCGGCAAACAAGAGGTTTCCTTCCGACGCCAATCCGCCGCCAAAACCTTCGTCGTCCTCTTCACCTTTGGGTGTAAGTTCTGCCGTCCACAAAGCCGCCCCGTTGGCCGTCGAAAACGCGTGCACAGTCGCCCGGGTGTCAAGGACAAAAACAAACTTTCCGACAACAATCGGACTGGCGGTTAAACGGCCATCATTACTGGAGCCGCGCCCGGCACTTACACTCCACAGGCGTTTGGGCTGTTTTGACAAAGCCAGATGTTCAAAGGAATTGCTGGGCCTGCCACCAGGTTGCGGCCAATCCAAATTGACAAAGGCCTGAGGAATGTTTACCGGAATTCTTGAAGCATCCGGATCAACGCTTAGCGATTGCGAGGACGATAACACCGAGCGTCGTTCACCCGGCAAAATTTCCTCAACGTTTTTACCTGGCAAAACATTGCTGACAGATTCTGGAACAATTTCATGGACTGAACTACATGAAGAAACTGTCAGAAAGGCTATTATTATTATGCCCCACTTAAAAAATATCGAAGCTGAGAGGTTCATTCCGCGAGAATATCCAGTCATGCTATTGAGCATCCGGTTTGCTTTCTGGTTGTTTGGAAGACGTAACCGGTAATTTTGGTGTGATAATCGAGATCATCGCCGCTGCTCGTGTCCTCATTGCATTGGGCGTTGCGGGATCAGCACTAAGTTCATTGAACAATTGATCGGCCTTAACGAGATCGCCGGTGCGATAAGCGGTTGCAGCCAAAACTTCCATAGCCGTGTGGCGCCACGGATTGCCTGCTTTTGCCAACTCGCCAATTCTGTTTTCCACTTCTTTTAGGTTTGCCGTGTTAGACAACAAAAGGCCTGCCCGCAATCTGGCCAGGTTGCGCAAACTGTCATCAAGAGACGTGTTGGCAGCGAGCTCGTCAAAAATAGCAACAGCATCGTCACTATTGCCAACTTTGGCAGCAATGCCTGCTTCCTGAAATTTTGACAACAGGAAAAATCCTGTCGAACCTTGTTTGGACAGTATGCCGAACGCATCAAGCGCCTCTTTATCCTTACCGCTATCGACCAAAGCAATGGTTTTAAAATATTCGGCGCCGGCTTTTTCGGCCTGCTTGAGAGAATAATACTGCCATCCCTTATAGCCGCTGACGCCAAGCACAATCACCGCGGCAAAGGCCATGACGTATATGCCGTACTTGTTCCACAGCGCCTTGGCCTGATCCTGGCGGACTTCTTCATTTACCTCACGGAAAATATCGCTCAAAAAATTACTCCACCGTTGGAATCAAACAGGCTCAAAGCCACAGCAACCGCTCTGGAAAAGCCCTGCATAGTAAAATTAAATCGGCGTTTTAGCTTCCTGTTCCAACGCTCAATTATCCCGAAAATTGACACCTGCTCTTCGCCGGGCGCTTCAGGTCGCACAAAATAGCCTGCAAACGCCAGAATCGCAAACATTCAGGCAGTGATTCTTTATATCTAAATACAAATAAGGTTTATGCCTGTTTCAAAAAAGACCCTTTAGGTGTCTTTCATGGCATAAGTATGTTCTGGGCCGGGAAATTCACGCGATTTCACCTCCTCAGCATACGACTTGATCGCAGATTCTATTGCTGAGCCCACCGCGCCGAATTCTTTGACGAATTTTGGCACCCGCGAGCTAAGGCCAAGCATGTCCTCCATTACCAGTATCTGGCCGTCACAGGCACTCGATGCGCCGATACCAATCGTCGGAATTTCAATCTGCTTGGTAACACGCGCTGCCAGGGGTTCAGCCAGGGCCTCCAGCACGACACTGAAGGCTCCGGCATCTGCCACCGCTTTGGCATCTGCCTCAATCAATGCCCAAGTATCTTTGGTACGCCCCTGGGTTTTAAACCCGCCCAGTACATTGATGGATTGTGGTGTTAGGCCGATATGAGCCATCACCGGGATGCCCCGTTCACTCAAATAGTTGATGGTTTCTGCCATGCGCGCGCCACCTTCCAGCTTTATCGCACCACAGCCGGTTTCTTTCATCACCCTGGCGGCGTTGCGAAATGCCTGCGACGGACTTTCTTCATACGAACCAAACGGCATATCCACGACAATTAGAGCCCTGCTGGCGCCGCGAACCACCGCCCGGCCGTGCATAATCATAAGGTCGAGCGGAACGCCGAGCGTATTCTCCATGCCATGCATTACCATGCCGAGAGAATCGCCAACCAACAGAAAATCGACGTAAGGATCGGCAATCGCTGCCGTATGAGCATGATATGCTGTCAGCGAAACAATCGCCTCACCGCCTTTGCGGGTGGCAATTTCCGGTGCGGTTATGCGTCTAACTGGTGCCTGGACCGACATGGGCGAACCTCCTCCAAACAAATTTAGATGCAATGCAAAATAATTTTTGCATTGCAATATTTTTACGGGAATTTAGCGCCTAAGACAAGCCGTTGCGGCAAACTGTTAATTCCAGATTGCAACGCCAATGACAAGGGGGTGTAAAAACAGCAAAGCTGCATAGACAATTACGCCAATTGCCAGCGACAAAAAATCAGCAGAGAATTGCGCCTTCTCCTCCAGCTTGTTGGTGTGGTTTTTTGAAATCTTTCTCAAAATCTGTGAAAGACAGGCATAGGCGCCAAGGCTTGCAAACAGGATCACGGAAGCAAGGTCGCCATTGGCGGTTAAATGTGCCGCTACCCACAATAAAACTGCATAAAAAATCGGCACCCGGAAAAATTTCCGAATAAACCCGGGCATTAAACTCGCGATCCCCAATATGGACGCCGGCACCATGAGGCTTAATGCAAAAGGCCGGGCCCAGGCCGGGGGCTGATAAACCTCGATGAACGGGGCCATGGTTTTGGCGTAAATTATAAGCCCCAAAGACAACACGGAAAAAATTGAAAACACCGCTACATAAACCGGCCTCCCAACCTTTGCCACCACCGCTGATTTGAGCACAGGGAAAGCCGGAATTAGATGTGTGGCAACAAAAATACCAAGAGCAATTATCAGAAGCGTCATCGCGGTATCAACCAGCTGCCAGACTAACCCCGGCAATCCATTCATGGCCGCGAAAAATACCAATGTAAATCACCAGGCCCAAAATCAGAACCACCGCATTGTTGACCATCTTGGCCTGGCCTCCGCGTGGCGGTTTCCGGCGGCTGGCCGACGCAAATGCAAACACCGTCCAGATAAAAAATGACCCGAATAATATCATTGATGCCAGATCCCCGTTTGCCAGAAGATGAGCCAGAGCCCAAAGCTCTACACCGAGTATCATGGGATGGCCGAGATATCGGCGAACCGTATTATCGGGACCATAGGCGGCAACAAGCAAAACCACCGCGGGCAACATCAACATCATGGTTACATATCGCCCCCAGGCAAAAGGTGCCCAGACTTCAATAAGTTCCGCATTCGATTTGCCCCAGATAATAAGACCGAGACCTAACAGGGACACCAGCGCGAACAGACCTTTGTAGGGCAATTCCCCAAACCGGCTTATTAAGCCCGCCCGCACCTCAACCATCATCGGCACACAGTGTACCCCAACCCAGATTATCAATCCGGCAATAAGCATCGCCATCTATCTAGCCTCCCTCACGAAATACCGGTTTGACCGGCAGCATCTGAAAATCATCAACAATTGCAATACTCTGCTATAGTCAAATTCACAAGACCACACGGAGGGGGTAATTTAGGAAGAGTTGCAGGCAAGGAGCATTAAAAACATCTAACCGGTGAGCTGGATTATATCCAAACCGGAGATTTGCCAGCCTGAAATTTCCCAGGGACATAACTTGCCAAAGCCGAGGTGAATTGCAAAACGACACAAACATTGGGAGCATTGAGTTGAAGTATCTGAGTATCGCTTTTTTTTGGGGTCTGCTGCTGCTGGCAACTCCTGTCGCGGCCAAACCCTATCTTGTGGCAAAAGTCGACCTTTCATCCCAGCGTATGGTCGTCTTTGTAAAAGGTGTAAGGCAGTATAGTTTTCCGGTCTCAACCGGCAGGCGCGGATATTATACGCCCACCGGAACCTTTGCTCCCCAACGCCTGCATCGCATGTGGTATTCGCGCAAATATGAGATGACGCCGATGCCCTATTCCATTTTTTTCAAGGGCGGCTATGCCATTCATGCCACCAGGGAAGTGCGCCGCCTTGGCAGGCCAGCGTCTCACGGCTGCGTGCGCCTTAGTCCCCAACACGCCAAATTGCTCTATTCACTGGTAAAAAAACACGGGCTTTATCGTACCCGCATTATTGTTA
>JAJFHR010000344.1 GCA_021775515.1 Hyphomicrobiales bacterium
ATTCCAGATAAACCGGTAAAGTGCAGAGGCTGCCTCATTATACCGATGCGCCTCAATGGCAACGGTAACGGCCACGCCGGTTCGCATGGCTTCACCGGCGATCCAGCGGTTGAGGGTCTGGCGTGCACCTGCAGGATCGAAGCCTTCCTGGCGGACACATTCGTTCATGTCGCAAAAACGCGCGGCATTCCACAATTTGGTGGCAAAGTTGCGATATCCTTCAATTCGCGATTCAGAAAGCTTGATGTCCCTGCCCTGTGCTGCCATCGCCGCCAGCGTGAAACGAAGCGCATCGGCGCCATATTTTTCTACCAAATCGAGCGGATCAATTACATTGCCCTTCGATTTGGACATCTTCTGACCCTTTTCATCGCGCACCAGCGCATGAATATAGACCGTATGAAACGGCACTTCGGGCACACCTTGCTTGTCTTTCATGAAATGCAAAGACAGCATCAGCATGCGCGCAACCCAGAACAAGATGATGTCAAAGCCGGTGACCAGGACATCGGTCTTGTAATAGCGTTTCAGTTCCGGTGTTTCCTCAGGCCAGCCAAGAGTTGAAAACGCCCACAGGCCGGATGAAAACCAGGTATCGAGCACATCTGGGTCGCGGAAAATACGAAGTACGTTTGAATTACCATTTGCAACATCGGCAATAGACTTCTTTGTGTCCTCTAGGTCCTCTCCAATCTCAGCGGTGCAACCGATTTGCTTATAATGCTCATTCGCTTGAACAATAGCTTCTGCTTCGGTCTTTGCAACAAAACGGGCGAGTGATGAAAACTTGTCCAACGAAGAATCTGGAAGTAACAACGGACCATACCAAGCGGGTATCTGATGGCCCCACCACAATTGCCGGGAAATACACCACGGCTGGATGTTGCGCATCCACTCGAAATAGGTCTTCTCCCAGTTTTTGGGGACAAATTTAGTATCGCCGTTTTCAACTGCTGCTATTGCCGGCTTGGCCAGGGTTTTGGCATCGACATACCATTGGTCGGTCAGCATCGGCTCAATCACCACGCCGGAGCGATCGCCAAACGGCTGGGCGATCACTTTGTCTTCGACGCCGCGATAAAATCCCAGTTCCTTGATTTCTTTCAAGACCAATTCGCGGGCAACAAATCGATCAAGACCTTTGTAATGTTCGGGCACATTATTTTCAGGGGTGACAATCATTCGTGCCTGAGTATCCATCAGCGGGATCAGGGGGATGTTGTTGCGGCGTGCCACCTCAAAATCGTTGAAGTCATGGGCGCCGGTGATCTTGACCGCGCCCGAACCAAATTCGGGATCAGGATATTCATCGGCGATAATGGGTATATGACGCTCGGCAATCGGTAGGCGTACCATTTTGCCCACCAGATTTTTGTATCGTTCATCGGATGGATGAACAGCGACCGCACCATCACCCAGCATGGTTTCGGGCCGGGTGGTGGCGATGACAATTTCCTCAATGCCGTCCACCGGTCCGTCTACAAGTGGATAAGCGAATTGCCACATATGACCGTCGACGTCTTTTTGTTCGACTTCGAGGTCAGAAATTGCAGTCTGAAACACCGGGTCCCAGTTGACAAGACGCTTGTCCTTGTAAATCAAACCTTCATTGTAAAGCTCGACAAATACTTTCAGCACTGCCTCACTCAGGCCTTCATCCATGGTAAAGCGTTCGCGCGACCAGTCACAGGACGCGCCCAATCGCTTCAACTGATTGATGATCGTGCCGCCGGATTCTTCCTTCCACTTCCAGATGCGTTCAACAAAAGCTTCGCGGCCCATGGCATGGCGGTCTGGTTCTTTGTTGTCGGCCAGTTGGCGCTCGACCACCATCTGGGTGGCAATACCGGCGTGATCCATGCCCGGCTGCCACAGCACATCCTTACCGCGCATGCGTTCAAACCGGCACAGAATATCCTGCAAGGTATTATTGAGCGCATGGCCCATGTGCAACGAGCCGGTAACATTTGGCGGCGGGATTACGATGCAAAATGTCTCGGCGCCCTTGGCGACCAGCTCGGGCCGACCGCACTTGAAGGCACCGCTTTTTTCCCACGCCTCATACAGCCGTGGTTCTATTTCGGAAGGCTCGTAAGTTTTTTCCATAATCGAAGCTACTTTGGTTCACCCAGACATTAATAAAGGCAATTTTCGTCCACAGAATTTTCAAGATGGCTCGTTGTAAAGCTCAACACCGGTTAGGTGTCAACCAGATAAACAAAATAGAAATTAGCGGTTGGTTTCAGGTTTTCGATTGAGGAATGATGTATCCGGTTACTGTTAACGGCCGCGGCGGGCGATACGTTCAATTTCCTCGCGCACCAGTTTTTCCACCAAAGGAGGCAGATTGGTATCGAGCCAGCTTTTCAGCATAGGACGTAACATTTCCTGAACCAGTTCTTCCAATGTGCTGGCACTGTTGCCACGCGACAAGATGGTATTGGCAAGGTCGCCGAAAGATGCAGCGGCAGCAAGGCCGGCGTCATCTGATACAAGTCTGTCTGGGACTTCTTCATTAAAGACTACAGGTTCCGGCGCAGCCACGGCCACCGGCTCAATTTTTGGTGCGGGTGCGGGTTCGGGTTCAGGCTCTTCAGCTAAATCCCAGCCATCAAGCTCTTCTTCGTCATTTTCCTCGACATTCACAAACTCAATGTCATCAGCAACGTCAGCACCACTATCGGCGAGTTCAGCCCCGAAATCCTCGATTTTTTGATCCATTTCGGCCAATGACCCGGCTGGCACCTCATCTTCTACACCATTGCCACCGTCAACGACGTTGGTAAGTTCGAAAATATCTTCGTCTTCGTCCGCAACCTCCAAGGTCTCGTCGCCAGCATCAGTTTCCGGCGCCGGTTCTGCCGCTGGCATTTCTTCTGCTGCGGGCTGCTCGTCCTCTAATTCCTTGGTTGAAGTTTCTTCAGGTGGAGGCGCCTCATTGTCGTCCGAAATTATTCGTCGAATGGAAGAAAGTATTTCTTCCATGGTCGGGTCAGGAGCTTGATCCGTATTGCTCATCAGGCATTTCCACCGCAAACCAAATTTTTACACACACTAAGTCTGTCAATTCGGTACAGATTAAAAAACTGGTGATGGAGACATCTCATTATCCCCCTCGCCACATTTAAACTATTCGGTATTAACTGATTCGCCGATACTTGTACCAAACAGCTTGTTGCGTACTCTATTGAAGTTAGAAGCCGGATCATAGGTTCTAACGCGTAATCTGAGGTCAAAAGCTGTTAATTTCCCAACCGCAGAGAGCAATTGGTAGCTCGCCACCACCTCATTACGGCGCGAGCGCACCAAAGAAACACTGGAATCGAGGAGTTCCTGTTCGGCATCAAGAACGTCCAAAGTCGTGCGCGATCCAACCAGGGCTTCCTGCCTTACGCCCTGAAGTGCAAGCGTGTTGGCAGAAACCTGAGCCTGATCAGAGCGTATCTGGGCACGCGCAGCCTGAAGTTGTTCCCAACCGGTAATGACAGCGGAGACAACACTACGTTCGGCTTCAAGAACCAGCAATCTCCGTTGGCTGGCCGATTGTTTGGCCTGCCGAACACGGGAATAAACACTTCCTGATTGATACAGCGGTACATTTAACCGTCCGATGATCGATGCGGATTCACTGCGGCTAAGCACGGATGAGGGTTCTTTCCGCAAACTGTATGTCGCCTCTAAAGATAAATCCGGCAATAATTCACCCTTTACGGCATCAACGGTATAGCGCGACGACTGCTCGGCGAAGCTTGCTGCCAATATCTGTGGATTTCTGGCCTTACCTACCCGCAGTGCTTCATTGAGTGTTCGTGGCAGCTTTTTTCTTATCGAGGGAGGATATCTTAATGTCCCGGGAGAACGACCGATGATCCGCCCGTATACAGCACGGCTTGAGGCAAGGTTGGCTTTGGCCTGTGCAAGCGTGGAAATTGACCCTGAGCGACGTGCTTCGGATTGCGCGACATCTGTTCGCGTTACTTCGCCAACACGAAAACGCGCTTTTTCCGCTTTAAGCTGTTGGGACAATACCATGACATTTTTTCGCTGCAGCTCGACGACGGCCTGGTCGCGCAAAACGTCCATATAGGCTGTAACGCCATCCAGCAATGTTGATTGCTCAACACTCAGCAGGTTTTGCCGGCCCGCCTGGACATCGGCTTCAGCTCTCCGGGTTCCGCTTACCGTCCTGAAGCCGCGAAAAAGTGGTTGGACAAGTGAAATAGAGGCACCGTGGGGATCGCGATTTTTCGGGCTCGAAGACGGGGTTGTCGAAGTTCGGGTCCGACCGGCATCCGCACTGGCGGAGATGTTCGGGCGCCAGCCAGACAGGGCTTGCGGGACATTTTCATCGGTCGCTCTTTGCCGGGCTCTTTCCGCGCGCAATGTGGGATTGTTGTGATAAGCGGCAGTGAGTGCCTGATTAAGGGTTTCTGCCGACACCTGAGGCGGCATTGCACCAGCCCAGAAAAATATCGACAATAACCCGCTGGCAACTGTTGGGGCAAAACTCTTGTTCTTTAGTTGCCTAACGATCATCTCAACCACCCACCAATATATAAAAAACACAAGAGACCTTTAATGAATCACTGATTCCATAATCTCTTACATATATACACAGCGATCCTTTAATGAGCTGTTAACGTTAACAGATGGTTGACGTTATAGAGGAGCGTGAACTGGTGAAAATACACCTGCAATCACGGGCAGTTTACCGTTGCAAAAGGGGGGAGAATAACCGATTTTAGAGGTGATTAGCCTAGAAGCTAAAGGGAATTTCTTTTTGAAACCCTGGCAATTCCGGCGCATTGGCATCAAATCCGATCCTGTCAGCTGCGATTCCACCTTTTTTGTAGATGAAATGTGCCTTTCCAGCACCATCTTGTGACAGGACGACAACCAGTCTTCCACCTTCATTAAGCTGAGAGATCAATGCGTCGTCCAAATTACTTGCTGCCCCGTCAACGAAGATCACGTCATAAGGGGCTTCGCTTTTATACCCTTCGTGAAGTGGTCCGGTCACGACGGCAGCATTATCGATACCCAGATCCACCAGCGTATCGTTTGCCTGTGCCGCCAGACTTTCATTGCTTTCCAGAGCAACAACGGAATCGGCCAATTTGGCGATTACGGCGGCGGAATACCCCGAAGCACATCCAATAACCAGTACCAGGTCTGTGGGTTTAATTTGCGCCAGGTCTATCAGCTGGGCCAAAATCACCGGCATCATCATGCGGCGTTCTTGTCCGTCTGTAGCTGAAATGCCAAGAGAAATTTCCTTGTCCATATAGGCTAGTTCTTTTTGGGCAGCGGGAACAAATCGCTCGCGCGGAATTTCGCTCAGCGCCGACAGCAAGGCCCTGTCCGTCACACTTTGCGGATTTATTTGCGAAACCACCATATTTTGGCGCGCCTGGGCGAAGTCCATCATCGTTTCCTGAAACCTGTTAATGCCTCTGCGACTCAAACCTTAGAAAAGTCATATAAGACCTTTGATGAAAGACCAACCTGTTTTTGCTCCAATTGGTTCATAGAGCGGTTTTCAACTGGCGCTCTTAAATTCCTGTTTTTGAAAATTTGGCAACCGGGAAAGCGAATTGTCAGGATTCTTCTTCCGCAATAATCAAATCAACTTCATTTTCTACACAAATTTGCATTTGCTCTGATGACAGTGGTTTGTCGGTTACAATAGCACTCATTTGGGATAAATGCGCGATACGCATGGGTGCGGTGCGTTCGAATTTCATCGAATCAACCACGAGAATTTTGCTGCGTGCATTTTTGATAATTGCTTGCGCTACTTTCACTTCGCTGAAATCATAATCCAGCACTGAGCCATCGCCCTCTATGGCGGACGCGCCAATTATGGCAAAGTCCACTTTAAACTGCTGAATGAAATCGATTGCGGCCTCGCCGACAATTCCACCGTCAGAATGGCGCATCACGCCGCCGGTTACAATAACTTCAATGTCGCGATGACCATGGAGGATGTTTACAACATTGATGTTGTTGGTAATTACCCGCAGACCCATTCTTGATCGAAGTGCCAGGGCTACCTGCTCAGTCGTGGTGCCGATATTTATGATTACCGAGCAATTATCGGGGATAAGTGCTGCGGCCAGGCGGCCGATCTGCTGTTTTGCCTCGGCAGCAAGATTCCGTCGGGCGCCATAACCGAAGTTTGAGACACCCGAGGAGACCACTGCGCCGCCGTGCACGCGGTACAATAAACCACGATTACACAGGTCGTTTAGATCCTTGCGAATAGTTTGCGGCGTCACATTAAATTCGCTGGCCAGAGGCTCAACGGCAACACGCCCCGATTTGCGTGCAAATTTCAGGATTTCCGCCTGTCTGACAGGAATAGGCTCGATATAGCGTTCTTCAATCGAAAGGTGCATTTTGCAATTGATAAAGTATCATTATCACGCAATCAAGTTTCATAATATTTCGATTGACATTCTTTTTCTTTCTGATCATCGTTCGGGATACTCAATTCTCGGGAGGTAGTTCAATGAAAATCAACATGAAAAAGACAATGATTTCCGCTCTCACACTTGTGGCGGCATTGTCTGTTTCCAGCCCAGGTTGGGCCGGAATTGAAGAAGCAAAAAAATGGGTTGAAAAAGAATTTCAACCCTCGACCTTGACCAAGGACGAGCAACTCAAAGAGATGGACTGGTTTGTCAAGGCATCTGCTCCCTTCAAAGGCATGGAAATCAACGTGCTGTC
>JAJFHR010000345.1 GCA_021775515.1 Hyphomicrobiales bacterium
GCCCGGTTTCAACCTCGCCCAGTCGAGCTTCAAATTCCGACATCAAGCCCGGCAAATCATCAACCTGAACCTGATGTTTGCGGGCACTTGCCCGCAAGGCAAAAAGTCGCTCCTCCGTCCGGTTAAGCGCGTCCGGCTCAAATTCAAACTGACGCAAGCCGGACATGACGACTTCCTGCGCCTCGTTAAGACCCGCAAGCACGTTATCCAACGCCTCAATGACGGGGTTAAGTTGATCACGAACCTCATCACCGGCCCGCTCCAACCGGCGCAAAACCGAGCTGATACGCCCGCGCCCGCTGCCATCTCCTTCTATAGCAGCTTCCGCCTCCTGCAAGTCAGCAACAAATTTTTCCGCATGCATCATCACCTGGCGGGTCTTATGAAGCTGGTTTTCTTCACCAACCTGAGGTTCCATATCCACAAGCTCTTTGAGGCAATGGCGCAGGTAGTCCTCTTCCTTGCGGTTCTTTTCGATGGCAATTTTATGCTCGTTCAGACCGTCTTCAAGTTTGCGCCACTGCCCCCAGAGCGCCGACACTTGCCCTGCAAGCTCAAGACATCCGCAAAAAGCATCAAGCAGCCTGAGGTGTGAGGCAGGTTCAATCAGGGCGCGATCATCATGTTGCCCGTGAATTTCAACCGCCGCAGTGGTAACTTTCCTTAAAAGTGATGCACTCACCGGCTGATCGTTGATAAATGCGCGGGTACGGCCATCGGCAGACTGAGTTCGGCGGACAATCAAGGGAGCTTCGATTTCCAGCCCATTTTCCTTTAGAAGGGCATAAACGGGATGCACCGCCTCCAACTCGAATATCGCGGTAACACTTCCCTGAGCAACACCCTCTCTGACAAGTGATCCATCACCACGGGAACCTAAAGCTAGCCCCAGAGCATCGAGCATGATGGATTTGCCCGCGCCTGTTTCACCAGTAAGCGCGGTCAGACCAGGATTAATGGTCAGATCCAGTTTATCGATTAAAACGATATCTCTTATGGAAAGTGCAGACAGCATTACCCGTCAGAACGTAATGGATTTCCAGGTCCGGCTCAACCACGAACCTTTGTTTTCCCGCGGCTCAAGTCCTCCCGACTTCAGCAATACATAAGCATCATCGTACCATTTCGTATCCGGGAAATTATGGCCAAGAATAGCGGCTGCGGTTTGCGCTTCGCTCTTGACCCCCAACGCCATATAGGCCTCTGACAATCGCATTAACGCTTCCGGCGCATGAGACGTACGCTGGTAATTGGTAATAACACTTTTGAACCGGTTGATTGCCGCAACATAGGCTTTTTTATCAAGGTAATAGCGGCCTATCTTCATTTCCTTACCGGCGAGATGATCGCGGGCCAAAATTGCCTTTTGTTCAGCATCTTTTGAATAGTCGCTATAAGGATAGCGCCGGATCAAATCTTCCAGCGCAGCCAAGGCTTTTTTGGTCATCCCCTGATCGCGACCGACATCGGAAATCTGTTCATAATAACTAATGGCAATCAGATAATAAGCATATGCTGCATCATCATGACCGGGATAAAGGGCCAAAAACCGCTTGGAGGCATTTACGGCATCATCAAACGAATTTCTTTCATAATGCGCATAGGCGGACATCAACATTGAGCGTCTCGCCCAGGTCGAATAAGGATATTGCCTTTCTACTTCTTCAAATTCACCGGCAGCCACCTTCGATGATCCGGTGTTTATCGTCGCCAAAGCTTTTCCATAAAGCTGTTCGGCGGAAAGCTCCCCGGGTTTGGGCGTAGGCTTAGACGCGCCGAACGGATTTACGTCAGAAAGTGTGCTACAGGCACCCAGCGTAATAACGCCGCTTACCAAAAGCAGTATCTTAAAAAATTTCGTGGAATTTCTTGAAAAATTCGAGTGTCGATCAATCATGGGTAAGACTTCTAAAATCCCAAAAAACAGCAAATGAATCAAACGCTGTATATCACAAAACTCAGTTCAAATGAAAACAACTCGACTGAAACCGTTAGAGTTCGCCATTCGCGTGAGGCAACAACAAATTCGAAGGCCTAGTTGCATTACGAATTACGTCATTTCTATGATTTCCCAGGCGGTTTCATCCTGGAGCAAAGCGCTCAGGGCCGTAAAGTTGGCTTCATGACCACCACGAATTGAATAATAAGACCCCAGAATCGGCGCGCCCGCAATGGCCAAATCACCCAGGGCATCAAGGGCCTTATGACGCACGAATTCATTGTCGAAACGCAGGCCTTCTTCATTTAGAATTTTTTGGCCGCTGATTACAACGGTATTGTCCAAAGATGCCCCCAGCCCAAAGCCTTGAGCGTGCATTACTTCCGCATGTTCCAGAAAACCAAAAGTCCGTGCGCCTGATATTTCGCGTTTAAAAACTTCAGCATTCCACTCGAACCCATACCGCTGGAGACCGATTATTTCGTTGGCAAATTCAATTTCCACATCCAGCTTGAAACCATCAAATGGGGCAAATCCGCACCGCGCCAAACCGCTGGTAATTTCAATCGGTTTGACAACCCTTATTGCCCGCCGATTCGCCCCAAGGGGAACCGCGCCGACCGAATCAATTGCATCGACAAACGGCAGAGCACTGCCATCTAGAATAGGAACTTCGGGTCCGTCCAGTTCGATGCGGGCGTTATCAATGCCACATCCTTTAAGAGCTGCAAGCAGATGTTCAACCGTTGATACCGTTACAGCTTTATCGGTGCCGATAACTGTACACAATTGTGTCGAACGCACCGATGACGGGGCTAAAGGGATCTCCGTATATTGTTCATCAATATCAGTGCGGACAAAGACGATGCCATGGCCAGCATTGGCGGGGTGAATTTGCAGCGTCACACTTTCACCGCAATGGACACCTATGCCACTGAACTGGATACTATCGCCGATCGTCATCTGGGCATAATTCGACGTACCGGCATCTGTTGTTTCAGCCAACAATGGCTCCAAAGTCATATCGTATCGATCCCTGCGAAAACAGAAATATGCCCCAACTGCGTGAATTCTCGCTCTATTATTAAATATACTTCTGTATCGACTGCGTCAAACACGCATTTGGGTAAATGCAACAAAAAAAGGCCGGTAGAACACGCTCTACCGGCCAAGACCCTCAACTATCTCTAATTTGCCTGACGCCTCAAAAAGGCGGGAATTTCCAGTTGTTCAACATCGAACTCAGCCTCAGATTGCAGCCCAGGGGTCGATTGAGCCCCAGGTGAAACCTGAGATGGCAGCTCCACCATCGGCTGGGGTGTAGCAGGTTGAGAATTTTGAACAGGGGTTGGCGATGCGTGGCTCAAATCAGGCTCAGTCCGACTAGCCTTTTGCTCTGTTTCGGGAGCCTTTTTACCCAACCCGGCATTCACAAGTTTTTCGAAAAAACCCGGTCTCTTCCTTTGGGGCTGCGCGTGGCCGGAAGCGCTAAGTTCTTCATTTTCCTTATATTGTTTAACGGCAATTGGCGGAAAATCTTCAATCTGCGGCATACGTGGAGAAGCCGCAGGTTGCGTCGTTGAAGCAAACACCTCCTGGTCAGTAATCTCTGTTGATTGCGGCTGAGGTTGAGGTTGAGAAGAAGTATTACTCTCAACGGGAACTTCCTGAGATTCAGCCTCGCCTAAACTATCGCCGATTTCAGCGTCAGTATTTGTCGCCACCTCTTCTGTGGCGTCGAAAGGGCTTGTTATTTCATCGTTAAATTCATCGGCAAGAATGGGAGGTATCGTTACCGGCAGAATGGAAAGATCAGGATCAGAAGATGCAACAGTTTCAATTACATTTGCCGGTTGATGCTGTGAACCGGTTAAAGCCTGTCCGTCTATGCCGGTAGCAACCACCGAAACCCGAATGAAACCATCAAGATTTTCGTCAAATGTTGCACCAAGAATAATATTGGCTTCGGGATCAACCTCTTCGCGAATACGCGTGGCAGCTTCATCAACTTCATAAAGCGTTAGATCGTCGCCGCCGGTAATACTGATAAGCAGGCCATGTGCGCCCCTCATCGAAACATCATCAAGCAGAGGATTGGAAATGGCGGCTTCGGCAGCTTCAATGGCACGTTTTTCGCCTGAGGCCTGCCCGGTGCCCATCATCGCCTTGCCCATCTCATTCATGACTGCGCGAACGTCAGCAAAGTCGAGATTGATAAGGCCTTCCTTGACCATCAGGTCGGTAATTCCAGCAACTCCGGAATGCAGGACTTCATCCGCCATTGCGAAAGCATCGGCAAAGGTAGTCTTTTCATTGGCAACGCGGAATAGATTCTGATTTGGAATAACGATAAGTGTATCAACGTTCTGAGACAGGGATTCGATACCTGTTTCTGCCGTAATCATGCGCCCCTGGCCTTCAAAGTGAAAAGGCTTGGTCACCACACCGACTGTTAAGATACCAAGTTCGCGCGCGGCGCGGGCAATAACGGGTGCTGCACCGGTCCCCGTGCCGCCACCCATACCGCCAGTAATAAAGGCCATATGAACACCGCTGAGATGATCTCTGATTTCAGACATTGCCTCTTCAGCCGCCGCAGCCCCTATTTCGGGTTTTGAGCCTGCGCCAAGACCTTCGGTCAAGGCCGTACCGATTTGAATACGCCGCTCTGCACTGGATTGAGCCAAAGCCTGCGCGTCTGTGTTTGCGACAACAAACTCGACACCTTCGAGCTTAGACGTAATCATATTATTGACCGCATTGCCACCAGCCCCGCCAACACCGAAAACGGTGATACGCGGCTTTAGTTCGGTCACACTGGGAATTTTAAGATTGATGGTCATAGCTCCTTAACCTTAGTTACCTGTTTGATAAAAATTCGTTAACAACATGCGAATCCTGAACGCAGAAATTCATGTTAATTGAGCAACTTTGAAACAATTGGGTTAAGAAAAGGTCGAGAAAAATTAAAAATTTTCACGAATCCATTGACCAACTCGGGCAAAATACCCGTTTTGCGCCGATGACATGTTCCACTCTGGCACATTTTGTTGTGTAGTCAGCGGTGAGCGGGCATAAAAAATTAATCCGGCACAAGCCGCAAATGAAGCCGAATGGGCAGATTCAG
>JAJFHR010000346.1 GCA_021775515.1 Hyphomicrobiales bacterium
GGCACGGGAAGCAGGCATTGAACATTTCATCTTTGTAACAGGGCGAAATAAAGGCGTGATCGAAGATCATTTCGACAAACAATTTGAACTGGAGGCAACTCTTGAAGAAAGGGGCAAGTTAAAAGAGCTGCGTGCCTTGCAAGATGATTTGCCTTTACCCGGTCAGATGAGTTTCACCCGCCAGCAGGAACCTTTGGGCCTTGGTCATGCGGTGTGGTGCGCCCGCGATATTGTTGGCAATGAACCGTTTGCGCTTCTTTTACCGGATATGGTTGTGCACAATGAAAAGGGTTGTCTGGCGCAAATGATTGAAGCCTACAACAAAACCGGCTCTGGCAACTTATTGGCTGTTGAAGAAGTACCACCCGAAGAGACTTATAAATACGGCATTGTCGGTCGGGGAAAATCCAACGGCTCGGCGTTCGAAATATCCGAAATGGTTGAAAAACCACCGGCAGGTACGGCACCCTCCAACTTTATGATCCTGGGGCGATATATTCTGCAACCGGAAATCTTTGATTTGCTGGGCAATCAGGCACGAGGTGCCGGCAACGAAATCCAGCTTACGGATGCCATGAAAAGGCTGCATGAAACTCAGCCGTTCTACGGCCTCGCTTATGAAGGAACCGCCTATGATTGTGGCGACAAAGTAGGATTTTTGAGCGCGAACGTGGCCTTTGCCCTTGCCCGCGGCGACATCGGCATGGATTTTCTCAAAGCCCTGAACGACATTCTTGAAAACACAGAATAAATTATTCGGAATAGGTCAGGCGGACACCGACAGTATTAACCGCGTAACTCTGGCCCGGTGTATTGCTGTTGAATTTTTCAAAATCATAACTGGCACCAAACGTTGTGTTGCGGCCCAGATCATAATCAATGCCAAAAGACGCAGCATAGGTGGTTTCTTCGAGGGAAGATCCGTTGAAATCTCTAAATCCGATGGAACCGCTCGCACTCAGCTCGATATTTTCGCGCAAGGCATGAGTAATGTTCACAGAGGCGCGGCGGTTGACCGCGCCGGAAGATCCCGAGAGCGATGTTTCATCTATACCGGTTGTCACCGCGGCGCGGACTTCAGTAAGGCGGGTGGGTGACCAGGTAAGTGAAGCATCCAATACAAAGGCGTCGATATTTTCAAAAGTAGGATCATCATATTCTGCTTCACGATATCCCAGCGACGCTTCTCCCCGCAACAGATCTGAAAATGTTACAGCAACCCCGACATCAGCCCCGTAGACTTGTGAATCTCGAATATCGCCATTATTATCTACCCGGCGATCCCGGGTACGTTCTGCGTAACTCAGTTCAGTAAAAACAATAAGCTGGGGCGAAATATCATAGCCAAGCCTGATCGTTGCGCCGACTTCTCGATAATCTCTGTCTGAATTATCATCTACCGTACCATCCGATAGCGGGGTGTTGTCGTATTGACGCGTTACATACGAGCCGCGCAACGACATTGTCGCCCTGTTAATACGATGATTTATCGTTGCACTGGCGTTATAACTATAAATATCAGTTGGTTTATTTGCATTAACGGCTAGATCAACCGATCCGCGACTTTCCTGATCGAGATTGAAACCGGCCCTTAGATCAATGTTGGTATCGCGTTTTACATCGAGGCGCAGCGCAACACCGGCATTGACCGTGCGGGCGTCTTCAGATGAATTTTTGTCGTAATAATCGTTGGTCCCGTCCACGTTCAAGCGCAATGAATGACGCGACCAGTCACTCTCAATTCTGAGCGAAGGATTTACCGAATAAATCCTGTCGCTGCTTTTGTTCGTACTGCTCGATAACGCATTATCGGTGTAACTGACGCCAGTCTCTATACTAGGCAATATCAGGAACGAGCCAGCCCTAAGGCCAAGGCCGTTATCGTCAGAAATTGGTTCAACAGCGCCGTTTTCAACCGGCGCATCATTTACAGGAACCACCGGAGGAAAATTCGACGCAAGCGGTATTTCCTCGCCCTCGACCGGCGGTTGCGGGATCAAACTCTCCTGCGCCACTGCCAAACTTGCACCTGCGATCCCAAAAAAACCGCATGCGGCCATCGTCGCTACTCGCCGATTAACTAACATACAACTCACGCGCCTAGGTAAGATACCGGTTAAAAGCAAAGCAAAAACGTGGAAAGTCAGTCGGCTGACTTCCCCGTCTCCTATCCAAAATCTAAACAATTAGGGTTAAAATCTGGTATAAACCCGTTTCATAATGTGTTGATTTATTCCTTGTGCCCCCGGGCGGTAAAGCGCTATGGAACGGGCAGCGTTGTTTATATCCATAACCATCCGCCGCGTCTTGAAGGTTAATTCCGTTTGGCGCAAAGCCACAATTTGTAAGAAAAATTTTATGCCGCCTAAACCACAGCCCAATCCGGAAAGCCAGACACCGTCAAAAACGGTTGAAACGGCCTGTAATACCGTCCGGCTCGAAGCTTACGGGTTGTCTCAACTGGCAGAGGCTCTAAGGGGGGATCTTGGCGAGCGTTTTGAACGAGCCATCGAGATTATTGAAAAGGCAGACGGGCGCATTATCATTTGCGGCATGGGCAAGAGCGGTCACATCGGCCGCAAGATTGCCTCAACACTGGCATCTACGGGCACACCTTCGGTCTATCTGCATCCCGGCGAAGCCAGCCACGGCGATCTCGGCATGGTTACCGAAGATGATGTAATTATTGTGTTATCCTGGTCCGGCGAAACCGTAGAACTCAATGATGTTGTAACCTATGCAGCCCGCTTTGCAATTCCTCTGGTTTCTATCACGTCAGTTGTTCAAAGCACGCTGGCCAAGGCCTCAACAGTGGCTCTGTGCCTGCCGAAATGCGATGAGGCCTGCCCCAATGGTTTGGCCCCGACAACTTCAACCACAATGCAACTGGCTATTGGCGATGCGCTGGCAACAACCCTGCTTGACCGGCGCGGTTTCACCGCTCACGACTTCAAGACGCTTCATCCTGGCGGAAAATTGGGCGCGGCACTAAAATTCGTCCGTGAGCTTATGCATGCCGAAGATCGCCTGCCGCTGGCGCCGGAAAAAACACTGATGTCCGATGCCCTGGTAATCATGACTGACAAGGCGATGGGCTGTTTAGGCGTCATTAACCTAGAAGGCGATCTCATCGGTGTTATTACCGACGGAGATCTGCGTCGCCATATGTCAGAAGACCTCTTATCCAGCGTCGTTGACGATATTATGACAGTCAGCCCCAAAACCATACGGCCCGACGAACTTGCCTCGAGCGCACTAGAGCTTATTAATTCTTCCGCCATCACCAGTTTATTTGTTGTCGAAGGCAAAAAGCCGGTGGGCATCCTGCACGTCCACGACCTTTTCCGTGCAGGTGTCGCCTAGAGCATGATCTGCTGATATAGCCTGAGGTGGTCCTTGAATTATCTATATCTTGTCACCGCCAGAT
>JAJFHR010000347.1 GCA_021775515.1 Hyphomicrobiales bacterium
AAAAGAACATGAATCTATCTCGGATCATCTTCAGCGGGCTCGCTGTATCGGCTGTTTTGTTTGCCGCAACTTTCAATATGACGTCGGCTTTGTTGGCCGGACAGACGGCGGAAATTGCCAAAAAAAGTTGTGCAGCTGAGCTAAACCTGCCGGCAAAGGTCTGCAATTGTATCGGTCTGCGTTCGGAAACTGAGCTCAACGAAAATCAGCAGAAATTTTTTATCGCTGCAATTACCGATGACAAACAGAAGCAACTCGCCTTGCGCAGCACCTTGACGCCGGATGAAATGATCAAGGTCGCCACCTTTATGTCCAAATCACCGCAACAATGCGCGCGGCAATAGGTTGGACTGGCGGGTAGCAGTAGAAATCTCCGGGCCTCACAAAACTCTTTCTGTCTGATTGCGATGCAGATAGACTGCCGCCCATGTCAGATAATCAACAGCGCCCTGGCGAAATTGCCCTGCCTTTCGATCCGGCCAAAACCGCCGATGATGGCCGGGTGGTTTTTATCGGTAAGATCAGATCGGCCTGGAAGACACGGGAAGAGTGCCCAAAAAACATCGCACAAGCCCGCGAACGTGGTCAAACAGCAACAATCGAATTAGATGAAGTCTGGCGCGCCGGGCTCTTGGGTCTGAATAAATTTTCCCACGCCATAGTGCTTTATTGGATGCAAAAAGCGCCCCGCAATCTCATTGTTCTAACTCCCCGTCACACGCCAGAGCCAACCGGGGTTTTCTCCCTGCGCGCGCCCGCCCGCCCTAATCCCATCGCCATCGCCACAGTGCGGGTGCTTAACGTGGATCAGGCAGCGGGCCGTATTATCATTGACGCCATAGATTGCCTCGACGGTACCCCGCTTCTCGACATCAAGCCGTGGTATGAGACAGTGGACTCAGCTACAGATTAAGGTGAATTCGCCAGCTTTCACGCCGGTTACTGACGCAGCCACGCAGTTGGAATTGACCTAGGCCGGTGAAATTGTAATCTACCCGGCCTTGCCTTTGCCCGCTGCTTCCAATTCACGGGAAAGCTTTTCCTCCAGTTCCACCAGATCTTGCGGAACCGGTAGCCCCAAGGCACGTAATTCATTGAGTTTTTCAAGAATTGTCTCGTGCAATTCCCACTGATCGCGCGGCCGGTTCTCCATCTCGGTCAGCAGCATCGTAATTTCAGAAATAAGCTGGTCAAATGCCATTTAAAACCTCCAGTTAATATTGAACCCACCTTACGCCAAATCAAACCGAATTCCTTGACTTATGTCAGTTACAGCATCGGAAAATTGGTCGCTAAGGAACCATTCTCTAGCCTGCCGCGCCTTCCTGATTGCCGTTCTCCCGGAAAACCCCTGGCGCTTGCTCACTTATTCCGGTGGTCCATGACAACGCCTTCGCGGCGCGGATCAGCGCCGCCTTGCAAAGCCTCCTGGGAAATTTTGGCGATGCCCTGCAGACCGCTGACTAGTTTACGCAGACGGACCTTGTGACCCAGTTGTTGTAGTTTGGACACAAGTTTTTCCGCGCTCGTTCCTTTCTCCAGATCGGTTGCGCCGTTGCGGTTGACCACATGTGGGAGATTGATTGCTTCCTGCATGCTCATTCCCCAATCGATCAGCGCAATAATCGTGTGGGCCACATAGCCGATTATTCTGCTGCCGCCAGGAGAGCCGATAGCTGCATAAAAAGAGCCGTTTTCATCAAGGATGATTGTCGGTGACATTGATGAGCGCGGCCGCTTGCCAGCGGCAACGCGATTGGCGATTTTCCGGCCGTCTATTTCAGGCGCAAATGAAAAATCTGTAAGCTGATTGTTCAGCAAAAACCCTGCGACCATTAAATGAGAGCCGAAAGGCCCTTCAACCGATGTCGTCATGGAAACTGCATTTCCGTCATTATCAACGATGCTCAAATGGCTGGTTGAGGGCAAGGATAGGTCTGGGCTCGGCCTTAGGCTTGTCGTATTTGTTTTCCCCGGCTGTCCGGCCTTTGCGTTGGGCTGCGCTTTGGCTGGGTTAATTAGGGCTGATCGTTTCAATAGATATGACTTCGATAACAGGCCTTCGACGGGAACCTTCACATAATCGCTGTCGGCCACATATAAATTGCGATCGGCAAAAGCAAGTTTGCTGGCTTCACTGATAAGATGTGCAGCCATGACGGATCCCGGGCGCAATTTGCCCAATTGAAAAGGCTCAAGAATGCCGAGGATCTGAAGAACAGCAATGCCGCCTGAAGTCGGTGGAGGCATGCCGCAAATCGTGTAGGTGCGATAGGGGCGGCACAGGCTTTCACGTTTCTTGGCTGAATATTGGCTTAAGTCCTGCTCGCTCAACAGTCCCTTGTTGGGGTGGCCGTTAACCGCTGATACGATGGCTTTAGCAATTTTGCCTTGATAAAATCCCTTCGCGCCGTTTTTTGCGACAATTTTTAAGGTCTCCGCATAATCTTGATTGCGCAGAACATATCCGACCGGCAGTGGTTTGGGGTCACCACCGCCATCGGGCGCATTTTCATAGAAATATTTGCGAGTATTTTTTTGGGTTAAAAGCAAAGGATTGCGCGAGACCATTAAATTCAGCCTGGGGCTGACCTTAAATCCATTTTCAGCCAATAAAATGGCTGATCTGAACAGCCGCGGCCACGGTAATTTTCCATAGTCCTTGTGTGCTTTTGCCAATAGGGCGACGACCCCGGGCGCACCAACTGCGCGACCACCAACCACGGCCTCCTTAAAAGGCATCTTTTTGCCCTCAGGTGTCAGGAACAGCTTTTCCGTCGCTAACGCCGGTGCCTTTTCACGACCATCGTAGGCTTCGATGCGGCCATCTTTTTCATTCCGGTACAGCATGAATGCACCGCCGCCGATGCCCGACGACTGTGGTTCGACCAAACCAAGTACGAGTTGGGCGGCAATTGCTGCATCCACCGCCGATCCTCCTTCGCGGAGAATTTCATGTGCAGCTTGGCTGGCATAGAAATTAGCTGTACTGACCATCGCCGGGCTGCGGGGCTGGCTGCAGGAAGACAGCGTCAAACCCAAAAAGACGGTGAAGATTATTGGTAATTTGCATATCTGAGATCGCCAGATCATAACGCTGCCCTTCACTACTGTAACTAAGCTCGCAATGTAGGCCTGCATTAATCCGAGATCAATTGACCTTTGCGCGTAAAACGCACTAACTTTGCGTCTTGAAGAAGGAATTATGCCATGGCCGGAAGGGTAATACCCGGAAAACGAAATCTCATCACCGATGTTGCAGGCATCAAGGTCGGTCAGGCCGATGATGCGGATATATTGAGCGGCGTGACCGTCGTTTTGCCCGATGAAGCAGCGGTTGCCGGTGTTAATATTTCCGGTGGCGCACCAGGCACGCGCGAAACTGATGCGCTTGATCCAAGCTGCCTGGTGGAAGCCGTGCACGGCATTGTTTTTTCCGGCGGATCGGTTTTCGGGCTGGATGCAGCCTCGGGCGTGACAAGCTGGCTGGCCGGGCAGGGGCGCGGGTTTTCGTTTCGCACCCAGCCAAAGGTCTGCCCGGTGGTGCCTGCTGCCAATTTGTTTGACCTCACCAATGGCGGCAACAAGGACTGGGGCGAGGTGCCGCCCTACCGGCAGATGGGCCTAAAGGCCTGCGATCAGGTGGCGAAGAATTTTAGTCTCGGCAACCACGGCGCCGGTCTGGGCGCGCTGGCCGGAATATATAAAGGCGGTGTCGGCAGCGCCTCGGCAATTTTCAACGGCCTCACTGTAGGCGCGCTGGCGGTTGTCAACTCGTTTGGCTCGCCTGTCATTCCCGGCACCGGCGCATTTTGGGCAGCGCCCTTTGAATGTGAGGGCGAATTTGGCGGGACCGGCCGCATTGATTTTGAATTAAGCAGCGAGTTACAAACGCCTGAAAGCCTGACCAAGGCATCTAGGCTTAGGTCAAGTGCACAAGCCGGCCAGAATACCAGCCTGTGCGTGGTTGCGACAGATGCCATCCTAACGCCCGCACAGGCCCGCCGGATGGCGATTATGGCTTCTGACGGCATGGCGCGGGCATTGCGCCCGGTGCACACGCCTTATGATGGTGATGTGGTCTATGTATTATCGACGGGGCAAAAGGCATTGGAAGACCCGCATCCCCTGGCCTTGTCCTCACTCGGCACTATTGCCGCGGATACCACCGCGCGCGCCATTGTCAGAGGGGTCTATGAAGCCGAAACCATCGGCGAATGGGCGAGTTATCGCCAGCTTCACCGGTAAAAACATCATAATCGAAAAAAAACTGTGCAAGATTGGCTAATCCTTCTCTTGCCTTTGGCCCAGGGAAGCATTAGTAGTGTCGGGCCCAAACGGTCACAGGTTGTTGCAAGTGACAAAAAAGACAGCAAACAAATTCTGTCAGGCACGCGCCGGTAGCTCAGCTGGATAGAGCACTAGACTACGAATCTAGGGGTCGGGGGTTCGAATCCTCCCCGGCGCGCCATCATCAAACGGGACAGTCCCCTCTTCCTGCCGCAGCTTTTAAATTTCCTGAGCCTTTAAAATTA
>JAJFHR010000348.1 GCA_021775515.1 Hyphomicrobiales bacterium
TCGCGGGTCCGTCTTTTTACCAACCTGAATTGGACAATCCCTGCCTTGTGACTAATTTCTACGTCAGTTAGCAGACCTGGATTGATAGTAATGTTGGTTTTTACGACTGCATTGGCCGTGCCAAATTTGCTTATAAGTTCATAGGTTCCAGCGGTTAGTTGATGTATCTCTTTAGGATCGTTGGCCGTTGTTACAAGCAGTGGGGCCGAAGAACTATCTGGCAGTGGAGTGAGGTAAATCCATTGTTGCGGCGATTTTCCTGGAGGTGGATCGCCAGCCAACAGCACTGGTTGTACCCGCACGCCACCGGTATTCAAGATGAACGTGGCATCGGTGATTTGGGCACTGGTTATCTTAACAACTTTGGCGGTTGAAGAGATACCGTAAACCGCGCGGACAATGTATTTTCCCGGTGTTAGAGGCAAAACCGGCCGGGCATCGTTCGAGATGGCGATTTGGGCCCGGTTGCCATCCGATGATTTAGTGAAATTATAGACTTCCCATTTTATGTTCGCATTGAGGGCGGGGGCGTTTGATGCTAGTTTTGCCGTCAGCTCCAGACCCTCTGAGCCTCGATCCGTATCTTTGCTGATCAGCATGATTTCAGGCATTATCGGATTTTCAACCCGAGCAGAAATAATCTCGCTACGGTTGGCCGGCTCAATTGATATGATCTTGCCGCTGCCCGACACTGTGGTTGTTTGGGTTTCAGGATAGCGCGTGATTCCGGTTTGTGAGTTTTGCAGGGCTCGGGCCTCAAGGGCTGCAATAAGCTTTCTGGTTTCAGCTTCGGCTTCGGCTTTTACGGCTGCGCGTTTGTCCTCTTCTAAGCTATTCCGTTTGGTCCCGATTCGAGGTATTGGAATGTCCGACGAGGTGATTTCGCTCACAACACTATCAAAGGCTTTTGCTAATTCGGGGCCATTGTTTGCCGCGAAAAATTTTCCGCCGGTATTGCGGGCAATACAGGAAAGACCGGGATAATCCTCTTTCGGCATTGAAAAACCAATGACGTGTACGGTGAGGTAATTGGCGTTTTGTTCAAGTTCACTCGCCATTGCGCAGGGATTGCCTTTGCAGTTGTCGAGCCCATCGCTCATTAAAATAATTGTCGACTTTTTATTTTTATAATCAAGCTTGCGCGCCGCAACTTCCAGGGATCGGGCAACCGGCGTTTTGCCGCGAGGATTAATCCGCCTAATGGCCTTGGCATAGGATTTCGCATTAATTCGCCCGACGGGTTTGATCAGATTTATATCGCCGCAATAAGACTGCGAGCGATTGCCATATGCCATGATGCCGAGCTTGAGCTTGTTTTCATAACGGTTGAAGGCCTTGCCGAGAACGTCGCGAGCGATGACAATTCGGTTTTTACCTTCAATCTGCCCCCACATACTGCGGGACGCGTCAAAAATCAGCATGGCGTCTTCTGATGCCTGCACGGGATTTGCACTCACCCCCAATACGTGACCACCAATTATGGCGGCAGCGGCGAGGAATTTACCAGAACGGGTATTAAAGGGGCTCATATCTTTCCAGCAATATTAGGCCGAATTTGATTACTCATATAATGCGTCTGATTTATGGCAAAATTTATTAACGACTGATCACATCGTGGCGGCCATAACAATACGCGTTATCATTGATTCCCAAGGAATATATTGATTCTTGAGTTAAGAAAAACATCATCAAAGCATCATGTTGATCTTACTGCTTGGCGATAATATCAATTTGTTTTTCGTCGCCGGATTTTATCGAGAATACCGCTTGAAATTCCTGTTTTTTATGCCGGACGATAACAGCGTATTTGCCGGTGGCGAAGATTCGCTCCGGCGTCGGTTTGACGTTGCGGCCGATCTCGGTGCCACTGAGGTCGTAAAATGTCCAGAACGGTTTGCCGGTAGGCGCTCCTCCGGGCACGGCTGTGAGTTTAAACCGGGCGCTCCCGGCTTGATGCACGATGACAGCGTTGGTCAATTTTCCAGCCTCGACGATGGCGCTGACTGTGGTTCTGGCATTGGTATTTCCCCACCTGCCTTCAATCAGATATTCGCCTGGTGGGATGCGCACAATATTTTCGGCTTGCGAGGTGCTGTAAACCTCTTGGCGTTTGCCTTCAACATCGGCTTTAGCATCGTAGATCACATAAAAAACCTGCGATTTCAGGTTTTGCGGCTTGTCTTTGACCTGTGAACTCAGCCGAAGGGCACCGGCGCTAACTATGATGGTTTTTTCTGTGCGCTGGTTGGCTTTAACCGTTGCTGTAACAGTGGCGGAAGCCAGACCATAGGTTGCCTTTATGCGGTAGTTGCCGGAAGGGAGCCTGAAGGTCGGTGAACTTTTGGAGGACTGGGCCAATTCCTTGCGTTTTCCATCCAGAGGTTCGGTGGTGCTAAAGATGGTGTAACTTACCTTGTCTTTCAAAATGCCGGCGCCCTTGGCCGGGCTGGCAAGAAGTTTGAGATATCCGACGTTTAACGTGAGAATGAGCACCGTCGATTTGTTCGCCCTAATCTTAACGGTGCGTTCAACTGTAGCCAGACCGTGTTGGGCTTTGAGATTATAGGTGCCGGCGGGCAAGGTGAAGGTGGACTGGCCCTGCGAGCTTCTTGTAATTTCCCTGCGGTTGCCATCAGTTTCCGGTTCGGCTTTGGAAATGATGTAGTTGGTGCCCTGGATAACGGCGCCGCCTTTACCTGCTATGGAGCTGACTTTTAAAACTCCAGTATTAAAAATTAGCGTTGCCGCGCTGGTTTTGCCGGTTTTGACCACAACATCTTTGGATATCGCCGTTGGCCCAAACTTGCCGACCAGGCGGTAGCGCCCGGGACTGACAATAAAGTGGGTTTCACTAGCGGTTTTGCGAGTGATTTCTATTCGCTCGCCACTAGCGTTTTTGTTTGCGCTGAAAATGGAATAGGAAATGTCTTCTTCAAGTGTTTTACCTCCGGCTACCTTGACCGCGCTGGCCTTGATGAACCCGGCGTCAAGACTGATCACAACGCTTTTGACCTTATTGGCGGGCACAATTAGTTTTTGCCGTTGAATAACAGTGCCATATTGAACCGTGACATCATATTCACCAGGATCAAGTTCGAGTTGGGGGCGGGCAGCTCCGGTTTGCCGAACTTCTTTTGCTTTGCCGTTTTTCCCCTCGCTGATAAAAATCCGCCAAAACAGGTTGTCATTTAACAGTTCACCTGATTCACCGATGCGGGCGGAAAGTTTGAGACCGGGTTTAGGCGCGGCGGCGGATTTGGCCGGAGGTTTTGGTTTCGCGGTGACTGCCGGTGTGGTGACAGGAGCCGGTTTTCGATCAGGTTCGGCGGTTTTTTCGTCCAATTTGGCTATTTGCTGTAGAGGTGGCTTTTTAACGACAGGGTTTTTATTCACCTCAGAACCCGCGGCCGCTTTTGCTGGGCCGGTAGTTGACTTCGGCGCGGTGGTAGGTTGATCCTTGCTCGTTTGAGGAATTTTTTCCGGTGTAAATACCGGAATGTTTTCTTTGACTACGGACGAACTGTCGGCAGCAATAGGTGCGCCGCCCTCCGGAGTTTCTGCGGTTGAGGGTGTGCTGGTTAGAGCTTCCAGCAGTGAGGTAATTGTGGGCGGTGATTTGGCTTCGGGTTTTTTCCCCGCAGTTGAACTTTCCACACCAGATTTGTTCTCAGATGATTTAAATTCCGGGGTTTTGATTTCGGGAGAAATTGCCTTAGGTGTTTTTGCCTCCAAGTTGGGCTCATTCAAGGTTTCTACGGAACCTGCGGGCGGAACCGTTGGTACTAGCAGATCCGGATTTGATTTTGGTGCGGTTTTTCCAACGGGCGGGATAGGTTCGTTCGGAGGTTGCGCGCTGGCGATTTTTTCGTTTGTGGCTGCTTCGGCAGGGATTTC
>JAJFHR010000349.1 GCA_021775515.1 Hyphomicrobiales bacterium
TGCCCATTTCAGGCGTATCCGACAGCGAGGCTTTGCCAAGTTTCAGCGCTATGTTAGGGATAACGCTGAGTGAGGCATCGCCCTCAATGACCAGGTTTCGGCCGGTTTGGGATTTGACGGCGGCAATAGCCTGCTCGCGAATGATGTCTGCTGAAAGGATAAACGGCAAAGTTGCAATCGCCCCGCCGAGCAGCAGGACAAGCACAAATATTATGAGAAGAAAACGTTTCATAGAAAATAAAGTCGAATCAGGCAGTTAATTTGATATTTCAAGTTAACGCAAAAAGGCACTAGCTACGAGCTAAAATGCTCACTTTCCGTATTATCGGCATAATGAAAAAAGGTATCACAAAAATGTCGGAGAAAATGTGGCAGCCAAGTGAACAACAGGTTCAGGATGCGCAAGTAACAAAATTCACTCAACGCCTCGAAGAAACAACCGGTCAGAAATTTCAGAATTTTAGCGCCCTCCACACATATTCGATCGAACAGCCCGAAGGTTTCTGGAATGCGGTGTGGGATTATTGCGGCATTGTGGCGGAAACCAAAGGTGCCCGCGTCCTGGTCGATTGCGACAAGATGCCGGGGGCAAAATTTTTCCCCGACGCCAGATTGAATTTTGCAGAGAATCTTCTCGTCAAACAAGGTGATGATCCCGCCTTGATTTTCTGGGGCGAAGATGTGGTGGAAAAAACCTTAAGCTGGACGCAGCTGCACAATTTGGTGTCGCGGTTGGCCGCGGCATTCCGAGCCTCGGGCCTCAAGGCTGGAGACCGCGTGGCAGCAGTCATGCCGAACATGCCTGAAACTGTGGCGGTGATGCTGGCGGCAACCTCAATCGGCGCTGTTTGGTCGTCCTGTTCGCCTGATTTTGGTGAACAGGGAATATTGGATCGCTTCGGTCAGATCGACCCCAAGATATTGATCGCCTGCGATGGCTATTATTACAACGGCAAGTGCTTTGAAATAGCTGAAAAAATCAAAGGCGTAAGCGGTCAGTTGGCTTCAGTCGAAAAAGTGGTGATCGTTCCCTATGCCGGAGAGCTTGCAAAAACCGTCGGCAACATCGACAAGGCGGTCAGCCTTGATGATCTGATTGCAGACTACCAGCCACAACAAATTCGCTTTGAGCAACTGCCGTTTGATCATCCGCTTTACATTCTGTTTTCAAGCGGCACCACCGGTGTGCCCAAATGCATCATCCATTCGGTTGGTGGCACCTTGATCCAGCACAAAAAGGAACACCAGCTCCATGCCAACGTAAGCGACGGCGATCGATTGTTTTATTTTACCACCTGCACCTGGATGATGTGGAACTGGCTGGTCACCGGCCTTGCTTCAGGTGCAACGTTAATGTTGTACGATGGCTCACCGTTTTATCCCGGACCAAATGTCCTGTTTGATTTTGCCGACAAATTCCGCATATCGATTTTCGGCACATCGGCTAAGTTCATCGATGCGGCAAAACAATCCGGTATGCGCCCGCGCAACTCTCATGCGCTCAATCATTTGCGGTCAATCCTGTCCACCGGATCGCCACTGGCACCGGAAGGATTTGACTATGTATATGCCGGCATAAAATCGGATCTCTGCCTGTCGTCTGTGTCCGGCGGCACCGACATCGTCGCCTGTTTTGTCTGCGGCAATCCGGCATCTCCCGTTTACCGTGGTGAAATCCAGGCAAAAGCCCTCGGCATGGCCGTCGAGATATACGATGACAACGGCCAGCCGCTGGAAAGTGGCAAAGGCGAATTAGTGTGCACGAAACCGTTTCCCTCGATGCCCCTGGGTTTTTGGGACGATGAAAACGGAGAAAAATATCACAACGCCTATTTTTCCAAATATCCCAATATCTGGTGGCACGGCGATTATGCCGAGTGGACGGAAAACGGCGGTATGATTATTCATGGCCGCTCCGATGCAACGCTCAATCCTGGTGGCGTGCGCATCGGCACCGCTGAAATCTATGCCCAGGTAGAAAAAATGCCGGAATTTGCCGACAGCCTGGCCATCGGCCAAAGCTGGGACAAGGATACCCGCATTATCCTGTTTGTCGTATTAGCGGAAGATCAGGTGCTCGACGGCGATCTCATCTCCAGGCTCAAACATCAAATACGCACCGGTGCCTCGCCGCGCCATGTGCCAGCCAAGATCATCGCGGTTCCGGACATCCCCCGGACCAAATCTGGAAAGATCACTGAACTGGCAGTCTGCGATGTCGTCCATGGCCAGGAGGTCAAAAACAAAGAAGCTCTCGCTAACCCTGAAGCCCTGGACAACTTTATGGATCTGGAAGAATTAAGGACCTGAAACAGCCTTCGCCGAGGTAATTTCTGCACGTGGGATTTAAACGTCTATTTTTTCTGCGGTGGGATTAACTGTCGTGTTAAGACCTCAACCATTTTCGATATTTCCTCAGTTTCCAGACGTCCATGCGCAGACAAAAACTGTTCAACGTTTCTATTCGTATAGCGCCCGATGAGCTCACCATTTTTTATGAAAAGCTTACGCCGGGCAAACTCGACCGCCCGGTCGTGACAGACTGTACATTTATTCTTAAAAACTCCCCCTGATTGCAGAATATTCGTCAGGTGGGTGATCATGGTTTCAATTTCGTCCGGGGTCATTTTACCATGCCCGGATGCAAGGAACTCCCGCAACTCGCGCCGTGACTCGCGGCCAAAAATTCGGGCGTTGAAGCGCACAAGGCTATTGTGCACAAAATCGCCGGCGTGCGGAGTATGGCAGCTGCCACATCGCTGTTCATAAAGTTGATGGGGGTCAATAGCTTGCGCAAAGGCACCTGTAATGCCACCTGCCCAAAATATCAGAACAAATAATATCGGCAACCATACAAACCTCGGCATGATCCAGTCCTTTTTGTCGCAACGATTGCACTCAGAGTCCGTTCACTCAAGGGGGTATCCAAGACAAACCTTCACAAGCCTAACCTAACATCAAGTCGGCAATCGCATTGGCCATGCCCCTTAAGACAGAGCCGTCAATAAAACCGTTCCCTCACTCGCCACCCGATATGGTCTCGGCGCGAAGGTTAACCTTGCCGCCTTTGGCCAGGTGGGCGAGCAGATAGGCAGCGCTCTCTTCACTAATTTCCAGCGCCTTGGCCAGATCGGTCAAATCCATCGCGCCGTTTTTTTGCAGAAGTTGTATGGCCCGGTCTTTTCTTGAGCCCAGCCACTCGGCAAAAAGTCCGTGCAATTCCGGTGAGGCAAATGACGCCATTTCGCTGGTCCGCTTGATGGCTGTCAGCATTTCGGCACACATGCCCATGCACATTTGCATCATGGGTGGCGGTTGTTGCCCACCCTCGGCCATCTCGCTCATCTTTTTCTGCATCATGGCCATAGGATTAGGGTCGTCCATTCCCATCTGTGCCATCATCTTCTTGGCCATGCCCATGCCCATCTCCATTGGCCCGCCAGATCCTTGGTCTTTGTCTTTTCCTTCGTTCATAGCTCATCTCCTTTTTTGATTACCTCGATTGCGCGGAAAACCGCGCCATAATGATACGGCGGCAATTCAACAACCCGTTCCAGAGTGAAACCGGCAGGTTCAACCACCAATCTCACATCTTCCGGCGACATTCGCATCTCCGTCTTCGGCCCTCTTGGCTTGCCCAAAACGACCGTATGTTCACGCGGCAGCCTGTGCCAATTGACAATAGCGAACCGGCCGCCAGGCTCGAGCACAGCGGCAACGGTGCGGGCCATCGCTGCTTTGTCGGGAATACCGTGAAACGTATTGGCGATCAGCACATAGTCAACTGTGCCCGGCAACAAGTCCGGCAACTCCCGGGCATCAGCGCAGATCAACTCTCGCACAAAGGCCCCGGCGCGATCCAGTTCAATGCGCGCCTGCTCAAGCATGGCGGGGTCAATGTCCACACCGTATGCCCGGCCCGCAACAATTCGGGCCAGAGGCACGGTGAAATAACCATCGCCACAGCATAAGTCCACAACCACCATACCGGGCTCGACACCAAGACAACGCACAACATTCTCGGGGTTCGGCCACAAGTTTGCCCACCAATCGCGATCCGGCATGGCCGTGGCGGGGAAAAACTCATCCATCATCTCGATCCTCGAAACTACCTAACATATCTTGATCAAGCTGCGCCTTGATCAAGATCAACGGGAACCTTCAGCACAGGATATTGAGATAACAAGAGACTTGG
>JAJFHR010000350.1 GCA_021775515.1 Hyphomicrobiales bacterium
GGTTCAAGTCCCTCCGCCCGCACCATGGTTGAAAAAACGACCGGTTTGTACGGATATTTGGGATCTGCCGGAATTGTTGCCGGTGGGATTGATTTGATTAACGAATGCGCTTTGAAAATGTAGGCGCAGCTGATGGATGCATATAAACATGCAAGTAACAGAAAAAGTCGCCGAAGGCCTGAAACGCGAATTAGAGATTGTCATTCCGGCAACGGAACTGGAAACGCGCCTGGCAGCGCGCTTGGAGCAGTTAAAATCACAGGTGCGAATTAATGGCTTCCGCCCGGGCAAAGTCCCGACAACGCATCTGCGCCGGACCTATGGCAGGCAGGCGATGTCGGAAGTTATCCAGGAAGCCGTCAATGAGACCAGCCAAAAGGCGATTGAGGAGCGCAAGGAAAACCCTGCCTATCAGCCTGAAATTGATTTTGGCGAAGATCAGGACGCAATCGAAGGAGTGGTCGATGGAAAAGCGGACCTTTCCTATCAGGTGCGATTTGAAATTGTCCCAAGCTTTGATGTCTTTGATTTCAGCAAGGCCAAATTAGAACGGCCGGTGTCTGAAGTTGAAGATAAAGCCGTTGACGAAGCGCTCAAGCGCCTGGCTGATCAGCAGAAAGAATTTGAACCTCGTGAAGGCGACAGCCCGGCTCAAAGTGGTGACAGGGTTCAGATTGATTTTGTCGGTAAAGTTGACGGCGAGCCTTTTGATGGCGGGGCTGCCGAAGATGCTTATCTGGAAATTGGTTCTAATTCATATATCCCGGGATTTGAAGACCAGCTAATTGGTGCCAAACCCGGCGATGAAGTCGAAGTCAAGGTTACCTTCCCAGAAGAGTATGGCGTTGAAGCCCTATGTGGCAAGGATGCTGTTTTTGATGTTGAAATCAAGGAAGTCGCGCAGCCAAAAGATGTGGCAATCGATGATGAATTTGCCAAACGTCTGGGGCTTGAGGATCTGGAGAAACTGAAAGCGGCAATAACCGATCAGATCAAGGGCGAGTACACCAAATTTTCAGCTGGCCGGGTGAAACGTCAACTGCTTGATGTTCTGGACAAGGAACACCAGTTTGATGTGCCGGAAAAATTGGTCGAACAGGAATTCGATACAATCTGGCGTCAGGTGATGAGCGATCTGGAAAAAGCCAATCGGACCTTCGAAGATGAAGATACCACCGAGGAAAAGGCAAAAGAAGAATATCAGACAATTGCTGAACGCCGCGTGCGGCTCGGCCTGGTGTTGTCGGAAGTCGGCAAAGCTGGAGACATTCAAATTAGCGATGAAGAAGTCAATCAGGCGTTGATGGAACGGGCCCGTGAATTCCCCGGACAGGAAAAGGAAGTCTTCGAATATTACACCAAACAACCCGGGGCAATTAACGAAATCCGGGCGCCGATCTACGAGCAAAAAGTGGTCGACTATATGATTGAGCTTGCAGAGGTATCGGAAAAGAATGTTTCAGTTGAAGAGCTGATGGCGGATCCCGACGACGAGCCTGAGGCTAAAAAAGAACCTAAAAAGAAAACGGCGGCGAAGAAAAAATCGGCACCGAAAAAAGCAGCGGCAAAAAAGAAAAAAGATTAAGCTTGAGCTGATCAAAAAATTAGCCACCTCGACCATGTTTGGTTGGGGTGGCATTTTTATGCGCAGGCTTTTGCGTATTAAAGTCAGTTTTTGCTCTTCGACCAGGAGAGGGCGATTTTGGCTGCATTTTTCGACAGAGGTAACTTGGCAGCTTGCTCAATTAACTCGCGAGTTAAGCCAATATCATCGATAATGCGATCGTCACGGTCGAGCAGAGCAACAAATTTGCGTCTGCGTTCCACCTGCCGGGTAAAGATTGACAACCTATCTATGACCCGGCGAAAAAACCCAAAAATTGATGGGATTTGTGGCCTCCCTGCAATGTTGGTTATCGTTTCATCATATCTCGGCTCGGTTGAATATAAGGGTCTCATGGCAATAAATCTCCTATGCGCCGAAAAGCGTGTTTCGGCACTGAAATAGCGTATTTTGGGATGATCCGCGTTAAGCGCGTCTCAGTTGACATGAAGGTGGTTGTTTCCTATTGATCAATCAATCGAAATAAATTTATAGTGCCGTTCAATTTATTTGATCTATAGGTGCGATATGGAGCAATCCTCAGCAAACGCCAAAACCAGCACCTCGCAGCGGATGCCGGTGCTTGATTCGGAGTTGCTAAAGACTTTTTTAGCGATTGCAGATACAGGCAGTTTTACCCGGGCGGCAAAGGCCGTTTTTAGAACACCGTCCGCGGTGAGCATGCAGATAAAGCGTTTGGAAGAGGCGCTGAACTCATCGATGTTTGTCCGCGAAGGACGCTCGGTTAGTTTAACCAACGAGGGCGAGGCGTTATTGTCCTATGCCCGGCGTATCATGCAGTTGCAGGAAGAAGCCGTGGCCCGGTTTATCTGTCCTACCATGGAAGGGACGGTGCGCGTGGGAACCCCGGATGATTTTGCCGTGCGATTTTTGCCAAACATCCTGTCTCGGTTTAATCGCAGCCACCCCAAAGTCGATGTTGAAGTTCATTGTGGTACCAGCAACGACCTGGTCGACCGCCTTGAAACCGGTCAACTTGATATGACGTTGATTACCCTGGGGCATGGTTCATCTCTTAAAACGGATACAACGGTGGTATTTGGCGAACCCCTGGTGTGGGTGGGTCTGGACTGCGGGGAAGCCCATCTGCGCAAACCCCTGCCATTGGCCCTTTCGGTTGGTGATTGTTTATGGCGCTCAATGGCGATGGAGGCGATGGATAAGGTTGGGCTTGATTATAGAATAGCCTATTCGAGCCAGCATTACGCAGGCCAGCAAGCCGCGATCATGGCGGATCTGGCTATTGCTCCTTTGCCCTTGAGCTTGGCCATTTCTCCCTTTAGGGTCCTGGGCGCAAAAGAGGGTATGCCGGAACTTGGCAACTATCAAATTGCGCTATTGCGCGCTCGAGGTGCGGCGGGGGTGATGTTCGATAACCTCCAGGAACAGATCCTCGACAGTTTTTATGCCGTTAACTAAGTAGAAGCATCGCCCAAGGTATTTGGGTTCGGGCTCTACAAATTTGCAGGCGAATCAATATATGAGCCTGACGATGATTTTTTTTGCGCTCGGCAGGTTATGCGACTTGGGCGTTGTTTTGAGGACAGAGACAGATGATTGATCTACGTGATCCGATTGATACTTATATGAATACATTGGTACCCATGGTGGTTGAACAGACCAACCGCGGGGAACGCTCTTATGATATTTTCTCGCGCCTGCTCAAGGAGCGTATTATTTTTGTCACCGGTCAGATAGAGGACCACATGGCGACCCTGGTGACAGCGCAACTTTTGTTTCTTGAGGCAGACAACCCCAAAAAAGAAATTTCTATGTACATTAATTCGCCAGGTGGTGTGGTGACTTCCGGATTGGCGATTTACGATACAATGCAGTTTATCCGCCCGGCGGTATCGACGCTTTGTATAGGTCAGGCGGCTTCAATGGGATCGCTGCTTTTAGCCTCGGGAGCACCCGATTTGCGCCTTTCCCTGCCTAACGCCCGGATCATGGTGCATCAGCCTTCAGGCGGGTTTCGCGGCCAGGCTACCGATATTGAACTTCATGCCAGGGAAATTCTTGCCCTCAAGGCGCGGCTGAATAAAATTTACGCTGACCACACCGGACAGGACGTTTCAGTGATTGAAGAAAATCTGGAAAGAGACAATTTTCTGACTGCCGAAGATGCCAAAGAATTCGGCATTGTCGATACAGTCGTCGAAAAGCGCCCGGAAGCAGATGATGAGGGCGATAAATAGACTTAGCTGCCTTGAAAAGATCATGTTTATCGTGTGTTTTTGCGCTGGCGCACCGGTTTTCGGGCGCTGAAGGGTGAATATCGCTCAATCACGATCCCTAGAGCTTGAAACCTTGTATTTGAGTAACCAACTTTTGTAGTGTATTGATGCCATCCCGTTAATCAAATCTTGAAGACTGACCGCTTATTATGCTGTCATAGAGATATTGAAGTGCCAATTAACCGCGTTTGTAGAAATGACAGACATTATTCGGGAAAATTGGCAAGGTTGGCGCGCAGTGAGCTACATCCTGGTATGGTTGAAAAATTTTAAATTGGGTGTGGTAGTTGTTGGGTAATTTCGAGGAGTTCGAATGAGCAAAGTCAGCGGTAGTGATTCCAAGAACACGCTTTATTGTTCGTTCTGTGGGAAGAGTCAGCACGAAGTTCGTAAGTTGATTGCAGGACCGACGGTATTCATTTGCGACGAGTGTGTTGAGCTCTGCATGGATATTATCCGTGAAGAAAACAAGAGTTCACTTGTGCGCTCCAGCGATGGTGTGCCCACACCAAGCGAGATCTGTGAAGTTCTCGATGATTATGTAATCGGGCAGCCCCACGCCAAGCGAGTTCTTGCGGTTGCCGTACACAATCATTAC
>JAJFHR010000036.1 GCA_021775515.1 Hyphomicrobiales bacterium
CGCATGGCCCAATCCGCTTTCCATTGGAGTTTGCAAGCGCCACCGGTAACTTTGACCTCAACAGGTTCGCCGGATTGCGGGTCAAGGTAAACAACCGTTCCTGCTTCTACATGGCGTTCTATCAAAGGCACCTGCAAAACCTCGCGGGTTCGCGGACAAATCGGCAGGAAGGGCGAGTATGTCGCCTGGCGCTCAGGTCCGAGCGTTGGCAAAATTATTGCCATCACCTCGTCGTAACACTCCAGCACACGCAACAAGGTTTTGTCGAAGCGGCCGGATTGGTAACAGTCGGTCGAACTGACAAACTCATAATCGAAACCAAAGGAATCGAGAAAACTATTGAGGCGGGCGTTGTTGTGATGACCAAAACTTTCGTGCGTGCCAAAAGGGTCCGGCACTTCGGTCAGCGCCTTGCCAAGATGGGGGACAAGCATTTCGCCATTTGGAATATTGTCGGGAACCTTGCGCAAACCGTCCATATCATCAGAAAAACACAAAATGCGCGATGATCGGTCCGACAGAGTTGAAAATGCTGTGCGCACCATGGCCGTGCGCGCGACTTCGCCAAAGGTTCCAATATGCGGCAATCCACTGGGACCATAGCCGGTTTCAAACAAAACTTCCTTTTTGTCGTCCCCGGACTTTTCCAAGCGGACAAGCAGCTTACGGGCCTCTTCAAACGGCCAAGCTTTGGAAACTTGAGCAGCTTCCAGCAGGGATGCCTCAATGGCAAACGTGCTCGACATATAATTTACTCCTGAAACAATGGCGGACTTCGGTGTATGAATGTCCAAAGCCTAGGTCACGGACATATCAACAGGCGTGGATGATATCAACCAATGATCTTGTTAAACGTAAACGCAATAGCTGACGTTGCACCCTTGTAGATTTAAATCATAGAATCGGCAGGGACAATTATACTAGTTTTCTTATGCTTTTTTCCAACGAAGATGATAAGCCCGGCAAGCCGGTTGCCAACCTTGACCAACTTCCCTGTTTGGTGGCGGAGGGATTGCAGGCGGTAGTCCGGCACGGTGATGGCGGTATTGAAAAAATCAGTGCCGAGAAGGCCTTGACCCGGCTTTGCAAACTCCCTCACATAATTTGTCATTCGGCCTTTACGCTCAATCGATTGGTGCGAATTGCCAATGCATCTCAAAACCAGATGCGAGCCGCGCGCAGCTTGCCTCATCTCGATCTTGCCGAACTTTATGCTTTTTGCTTTCCTGCTCAATTTGCAGCCCCCACACCTTTGGGCATTATCAAGGTTTGCGGGTTGAGCGCAAATGGAGACGAGGCGATACCGCTGGATGATTTGCGGCAAATTGCTCAAGGGTTAATTCGATTTCTTACATCTATCAAAACCGCTGAAGCAAAACAGATTTTTCATATCGCTTGTGCGATGAAGAAGGCCGGTTGGTCGTGGGGGCCTTATGTAGTTGAGGCCTTGGCGGATAAAACCAGCGAGGCGGACTGGCCCGGGGCTCACGGACTTGATATCTGGAAAAGGCTCAAGGATTGGCAGGACGATGGGCCGCCAAAAGCCCCAAAAGCACTTGCGGTGAGCCCGGAAGAAGCTGAAGCCCAACTCAATCTCCTGTTAGCACCGCGAGGTGGACCGCGCGCCGGTCAAGCAGAATATGCGGCGGCGGCGGCACTGGCATTTCAACCTAAAAACATCGCCGGCGCTCCCAATGTTGTATTGGCTGAAGCGGGCACCGGGATTGGCAAGACCATGGGTTATTTAGCTCCCGCCAGTCTTTGGGCCAAACGCAATGGCGCACCGGTCTGGCTGTCAACTTACACAAAAAACCTGCAACGGCAGCTTGAGCGCGAAGTTGAACATGTTTTTCCCGATGCGCGAGAGCGCCGTACAAAAACAGCGACCAGAAAGGGACGTGAAAATTACCTGTGTCTGCTCAACTACCAGGACCTGATTGTCAATCTTGCACCAGACAGTGAGCGGGCGGCAACTTTCGCCGGCCTGACGGCGCGCTGGATTATGAGTACACGCGATGGCGATATGGTGAGCGGCGATTTTATTTCCTGGTTGGTGCCGCTTTTTACCGGTGGCCGCTCGCCTGATGGTCCGAATATCACCCGTGCCGGTTTTGGCCTGACTGACAGACGCGGAGAATGTATTTATTCTGCCTGCCCGCACTATCGCAAATGCTTCATTGAAAAGGCGGTTAGAAAAGCCCGGCGGGCTGAACTGGTGATTGCCAACCATGCGCTTGTCATGGTGCAGGCGGCACTGGATCAATCAACTGAACTTTTCGAAACCGCACCCAAAAATGATGAAAACAGGAGTTCTTCGCAAGGAGACGAGGGACCAGCAGAGGCTGGGCGCCATTTTGTATTTGATGAAGGACATCATGTATTTGATGCCGCAGACAGCGCTTTTTCCGCCCATTTGACCTGCCTGGAAACTGCTGAGCTTCGGCGGTGGATACGTGGCAACGAGGGCCAGCGCCGGCAACGCGCGCGCGGATTGCGTGAACGATTTGCTGATCTTTTTGCCGGAGATGACGAAACAGATGCCTTGCTCAATGCAGCACTTGAAGCAGCCCGATCTTTGCCCGCTCCAGGCTGGCGGCAACGCATTGTTTCCGATGAGGCACAAGGTGCAACCGAACAGTTTATGGCGTTGGTACACGGTCAGGTTCACGCACGCTCTAGCGGGCGGCACTCAAGATCCCTAGAAGCTGATTGCCAGCCCCTGGTTGACGGCCTGGCCGAAAATGCCAATCTGCTCAAAGACCAACTTGAAGCTTTAATGGCAGCGCTCAGACACCTTGCCAAGAAGCTCGAGAGCGCCCTTGACGATGAGGCATCGGAACATGACACCACCTCTCGTATTCGCATTGAAGCTGCGGTGCGCGGACTTAAACGCCGGGCCAATCTTATGTTGCCGTCATGGATATCAATGCTGGCAAGTCTGACCCATGACACGCCTGATCCGTTTGTCGACTGGTTTTCAATCGAGATGGCCTGGGGAAACCTGTTTGACGTTGGTATGCACCGCCATTGGATTGACCCGTCACAACCTTTTGCCGAAACGGTGTTGGAGCCGGCCCAAGGCGTCTTGATCACCTCGGCAACTCTGCGCGACCGGGTTCCCGATACACCTGATGACTGGCGATCAGCAGATGTACGCTCTGGTGCCTATCATCTCGCGCTGCCGCCGCACAGATTTGAGCAGCCCTCACCGTTTAATTATGCGGAAAATTCACGGATTTTAATCGTCAATGACGTCAATCGCGATGAGCCCGCACAAGTTGCGGCAGCGTTACGCGAGCTATTTCTGGCTGCAGGCGGTGGCGGGCTGGGGCTGTTTACGGCAATTTCGCGCCTCGAAGCCACGTTCAAACACCTGTCACCTAAACTTGTGGCCGCAGGCCACAATCTCTATGCCCAGCATATTGACCCCATGGATACAGGTACTCTGGTTGATCTGTTTCGGGACGACGTTAATTCATGCTTGCTTGGGACCGATGCCGTGCGCGATGGTATTGATGTGCCGGGGGCAAGTTTGCGTCTGATCGTGTTTGACCGCGTCCCCTGGCCGCAACCAACGATATTAAATCGTGCCCGGCGCGATGCTTTTGGCGGCAATGGTTATCAGGACATGATGGCGCGGCTCAAACTTCAACAGGCGTTTGGCCGCCTGATCAGAAACGAGCAGGATCGCGGTATTTTTGTGATGCTTGATTCCCGCTTGCCAACACGACTGACAAGTGCCTTTCCCAAAGATGCACCGCTGGAGCGGTTGGGGCTGGTGGAGGCAATCGAGAAAACCGCCGAATTTTTTGAATAAAAGGGTTGTTGAACCGGCAGGCAGACCCTACTTTCTGTCCATCAACAAGGGGAGTTTCTCCCGAACTCGCAATCACAACACTCTCAGGAGTTTTATATGACATCGCCCCTAAGTCCCGAAGAAGCCTTGATTTATATCATGGTCACCATGTCGGCCGTAGATCGGGATATGAACGATGCAGAATTGAAAAAGATAGGTAACATCGTACAAAAACTACCTGTCTTTGAGAATTATGACACCGATAGGCTGGTTGAGACGTCATCTGCCTGCGGTCGTGCCTTGAGAAAAGATGAGGGTTTAAACGGTGTTTTGGAGAGTGTGAAACAGGCATTGCCGCCTCACCTTGTGGAAACCGCCTACGCGCTTGCCGTTGAAGTTGCCGCGGCAGACCTTTCGCTTCAGAAGGAAGAGTTGCGGTTATTGCAGATTTTCCGCGTCGGCCTTGGGGTCGATCTGCTTAATGCTGCTGCTATTGAACGCGGAGCCCATGCCCGGCATGCAGTTTTGGGCAAATAACCAATCACCCTTTCAATTGTGGTGAGAAAATCGACGTAAGATTATGAGTGACAGTGAAATCAGACTATTAATATTCGGTGGTGTACTGGTTATTTTGGGCAGCCTTGAACTGATTTTACCGCGGCGTGAATTCGTCCGTTTCAAGCTGAGCAGGTGGATAACGAACCTTTCGCTTGCCGGGCTCGACAACATTGTCCTCAGGTTGCTGTTTCCGGTTCTGGCTGTGGGATTTGCCGAATATGTAGATCAGCAGGGTTACGGGCTGTTTGGCTTTTTGAACTGGCCGGTTTGGCTGGAACTGATTATTGCGGTCATTGTTCTCGATCTCGCCATATATATTCAACATGTGGCAACTCACAAAATCCCCCTGCTTTGGCTGGTGCATCAGGTTCACCATGCAGATGTAGAAGTGGATGTGACTACGGGAATTCGTTTTCATCCCGTCGAAATCGTTTTGTCGATGTTATACAAATTTTTTATAATCTGGCTAATTGGCGCCTCGGCTGCCGCAGTGTTTTTGTTTGAAGTCCTGTTGAATGTTTTTGCCATGTTTTCACATGCCAACATCAAACTCCCGGAAACTATCGATCGCCCGCTGCGCCGGGTTATCGTGACACCCGATATGCATCGCATTCACCATTCGACACTGATCAAGGAAACGGATTCCAATTATGGTTTCAATCTCTCAATCTGGGATCATCTGTTTGGAACTTATACCCATGATCCGAAGAACGGGCATATGCGCATGCAGATTGGTCTGACACCTTATCAATCGGACAAACCTTCGCGACTGATCTGGTGTTTGGCTCTGCCCTTCAGACAGATAAAACGGGCGCTGGGATTTCGCGATCAATAAAAACTCACGGGAAAAAACCGCAAAAAAAGTTGTTTGTATTTTCCGTTTTTTTGCACCTGATCCAAGCCGAAATTGAGTATTTCGACCAGTTCCGGATTATCTTTTTTAACGGCGATGCCGACACCTTCGCCAAAAAACTTGCTTTCGGTAAAAGGGCCACCGGAAAATTCACAACAGCCATTTGAGGCGATACCGGAAAGCCAGAACATAAGCCCGACACCATCGCCGAACACCGCATCAACTTTCGCATCGATCAAAGCCTGGCGGGCTGTGTCCCGCCGGTCATAACTCTTGATTTGCGAGCCACTGAAAAATGCCTTGAGATAGGCTTCATGGCTTGTTCCCTTAGCAACGCCGATGCGCTTTCCTGTCAGAATTTCAGGTGTAATTTTTTCGAAACCCGCCCCTTTGCGTGTGACGAAGCGCGCCGGGGTTTGATAATACTGGCGTGTAAACGTTACACGGCGGCGGTTTTTTTTGGTTATGGCCAGTGAGGCGATAATGGCATCAGCTGCATCCTGTTCAATTGCAGTGATCATACGTTCCCAGGTCAGCGCCTGGACTGAACAGCTAACCTCCAATTCCGCGCAAATTGCCCTGGCCAACTCCACATTAAAGCCCACCAGATTGCCGCTTTCATCAAGATAATTAAAGGGCGGATAATCATTATCAGTGATAAAGCGCAACCTGGACAGTTTGGATATATCCGGGTTGCCGCTGTCAGTCGAGGCCTCTACTTTGGGCGCTGTGTCTACGGATGATTGAGCCTGCACGATGTTAGGTGGCATAACAAACAAAATTGCTGCTGCACAAATTATGGCGGCCAATGAAATGGATTTGATCATGGTTTCTTGTTAGCGCGTTTCATACCAAGGGCCTATATCATTTTTTGCTCAAGAGCATAACACCCTGAACGTGTATAGTATCTGAGTCTCAATTTTAAGTTTAGTTTACGTAATCCCTGCCGCAAATACTGGTCTTTTCACTAATAATTATATATAATATATTTTTTTCATGACTAATTTGCTACGTGCTTTAGATGTATCGGCTATTTTATGAGTTTAAGTGTAGAGCCCGGCGCGACTGGTAAAATAAAAACCAAAACTAGCGCGGGTTTTTCTGCAGACCTGAAAACACAATCAGCCGATAGTCATAGATTCTCAATCTCCGCTGAACGTTCGGTAGATGTCACGTACAGCTATTCTCCGACATTCAGCGAAATACTGCGGACAAATCACACAATAACCCCGGACATGTTATCTTTTGCAATGGACCGGGCTCAATTGTGGCAGGTGCCGCTGGGTAATGTTCTTGTGGCTGATGGCCACATGCAATGTCAAAACCTTTATAGCGATTACAGTAAATCGCTTCAGCTACCGCTGGTTAACTTTTCCTCTTTCGGAAACTCGACTGGCATAGAGACAGAAAAACAGCTGGATTATCTGATGCTAAATCAGCTTGTTCTTCTTCACAATGGCCCTGTTCCTGTTTATGCGTCTGCCAGTCTCGACCTGCCGCAAAATCCGCAATCACGGCACCAATCTTTTCCGCATGGGCATTGTGCCGCAATAATCACTCCGCGTGATCATCGTGCATTTTTCCTCACCCGATACCGCAAGGTTCTCACCGCCAGAGCGACGATGAAACTGGCCCGTTGGGCCCCGGAATTTTCCGCCCGGATGCGTATTAGCCAGTTTCAGCTGCTCTTTCTTCTTTTGGCTATCACACTCCTTGCCACGCTCGGGGTCTTGTGGACAGATGCAGTTCTTTTTGGCAGCAACCTGTTATTCGCCCTGTGGTTTTCAGCGCTTATCGCCCTGCGGGCTGCAGCCCTTGCTTATGCCCCTGTATATGAACGGACTAATCGAAATGGCCGCAAACCAGCCTTCGCCGAGGCCGACCTGCCGGTTTACAGTATTCTTGTTCCGCTTTACCGGGAAACTACAGTGCTGCGTCAATTGAGTGACGCGTTAAGAGCCCTCGATTATCCAGCAGCAAAACTCGACGTTAAGTTTCTATTTGAAGAAGACGACAGAGCCAGCCTTGAAGCTGCCAAAGCCCTCAGTCTGCCCGATAATTTCGAGATTATTGTTGTACCCCACGCTCTTCCCAAAACCAAACCCAAAGCCCTTAATCTGGGCCTGCAATTTGCCCGTGGCGATTATGTGGTTGTCTATGATGCCGAAGACATTCCACACCCGCAACAATTGCTAGAAGCGCTATACGCCTTCAGGCACGGCCCTGAAAAACTTGCATGCATTCAAGCGCGGTTGAACTTTTACAACCCAAACGACAACTGGCTGACGCGGCAATTCACAATTGAATATTCAATTTTATACGACCTGATGCTGCCGCTGTTAATCAGGTTGAAAATTCCCATCCCTCTGGGTGGAACGTCCAATCATTTCAACGGTCTTAGGTAGCAAACGCACCAACTATCCTGCTGAAATTGCCATGCTGATTTGCTAATGTGAATTCATGGCACAGATAACAGGCAGACTAATTTGCGACGGCAATGATAAGCGACAAATTCGCCATTCAAACTATGAACACACTATATCTGGTTTACTACATAGACGTGTGAGTTTGTACCATGAAGCAGAACGCATTCGTGACAGACTTGCTGAGATCAAGAACGATGTGGATGCATTGGACCGCACATTGAATGTTCTTGGTTATGAAGGTGATATGGACGCTGCTATGCCCCGCCAAAAACGCCACGTTATATTTGGCAAGGGTGAGCTAACCAAACAAGTTCTTACGGTTTTGAGACGATCTACTAAACCCATGACAAGCCGCCAGATAGCGCAAGATATTGTTTCAGACAGCGGTATGGATGCAAGGGACCGTAAAATGGTATCAGACCTAACAAAACGGGTTGGCAAAGCCTGTAGGCAGTATCCTGATGGCTCTATTCATAAGGCAACGGATGAGCGCGGGAATGTGGTTTGGAAAATTTGAAATTTAAATAAGTCTGTTCACAGGTTGGTTAAGCTATTGATTTGACTCAATTTTAGCGCATGATTTATTGTGAAAAACCAAACAACAACCTGTTAAAAATTTGTTATTTACATAATAAAATCAATCAGTTATAGTTTTGATAATGGTGATGGTATATAAAAATGAGGCCCCAATGCAATGGGGCCTCGGGTTAAACTAAGCGTTAACCAGAATCGGATCAGCGTTCGTAAACGGGCGCTGATCCTGATCCCTTCACAAGATCAATTGCATGTAGGCAATCAGCCTTGTTGTAGTAGCCTTCGCCAGAATTGGCGATCTTTCTGTTGTTAGCTGCTAATAGCGTCCAACGCCATTGATTTGCAGCGTCATTATATAGGACAAATTGCATGTCACTATCTCCTATAGAGGATGTTAAGTTTAACCGATACTTTTTTGAATATCGGCACGATAATGCGGATTGGGGTATTGAGATTGTGGCGAGGTCTTCAGAAGAAGCAAAACAACGCATACAGGCTCTAACCTGGGCACGATATCAAGGAGAAATAAAAGCTATAGTGCCCGTTCCTGCCACACGATTGATTGAGAAAATGTTCGCGTGGTTCAGGTAGCATATCACTGATTCGGTTGGATTTAGTTAACAGATATTTAACGTCAACATTTTTATACTATTTTATTCCCTGCCAATACCCAGACCAAGTTCGGCTAACTGCATTATTCAACATGCCGGACAACAGGTTAATTGCATTTGTGCCATTGTCATTACGTCGGTTATCTTCCAGCCAAGCCGCGTGATTCGCATACTGGTGCAAGTATTTTGGGCTAACAAAGTGATGTTGTCCGCGCACCATGCGGCGCAAGCGTGAGAAGTAACTTTCAACCCAATTGGTGTGCTTGCCGTGGTCGCTGTAACATTCGCTATGGTTTACCCGTTCAGTTTCCCAACCGGCGTGTAACGTATCCCAGTGTGAGGCTTCATCGGCTGATAGGATAGCCATGCGATCAACATGCACCTGAGCAAGCTCTACACCATCGGATTCGTTCTTGGCAACAAATGGCAGTGTACGGCCTAGGCGTTCACGCAAGGCCACGACAACGCGCCTTGTTCCAGTCTGGTGCTGCTTTAAGCGCCGGTCCACACGATTTTTTTTCAGGTTGCTAGAGCGAATATGTCCACCAAAGTACGCGCCATCAATTTCAACGTGGCCATCAAGGACTTCGCCGGTGTGTATGTTTTTGCCAAGCGCTTCACGGAGTTTGTGAGCAAGCACCCAGGCCGTTTTATACTGCACGTTTAAATCGCGTGAAAACTGAACGGCTGACATACCCTTGGAACCGTTCACGAATAGACAAATAGCAGCCAGCAAATCAGTAAAGTCTAGTTTACGGCTGGAAAACATTGTGCCGGATGTGACGCTGAATTGCGAATGACAAGCCTTACATTTGAATTTGCGGCGCGTTGTGATGTTGTATGTATCGCAGCAACCACATTTAGGACAAACGGCTTCGCCGCCGGTTTCTGGCCATCGCAATTTGCAAAAAACGTCATATGCCTTTTGCTCACCTGCTTTGTAAATTTCCTTCAAAGAGAGTGTGCGGGAAGCTGATGAAAGTAAAAAATGTTGTGCCATGTAACTATCTCCGATACCTATGTATCGTATATAGTACGTAATAGCACTGTTTACAAGGGCAAATGTATCGTTTATGTTACTTTTAGTAACGCAGGAGATACAAATGCCGGAAAAAACCGACTGGGAAGCAAAAGCTGCAAATATTTTAAAAGCTGAATTGAAGCGAAAAGGCGTCACCTATGCGCAGTTGGTTGATAAACTGTCTGCAATAGGAGTTGATGAAAAAGAAGTGAATATACGGAATAAGTTGGCGCGAGGAAAATTCAGTGCCGCGTTTATGTTGCAGTGTTTAGAGGCTGTTGACATTAAGGGTATTCACTTTTGAGCCTATACGGCTTGAAAAAAACTGATGCACTACCGTAATTATATGTGAATTGACACCTCGACAATGAATCATTAACGTTCTGATGACAACATGTGGAGGGGAGTTTCATGTTAATCTTTATAGATGACACCGTATTTTCACATTCTTTTACTACAATACAATCATGAAATTGAACGAATATGATCCAGATTGATTGCCTTGCATCTTAGAATGTAATTGGCAACAAAGGATATTTTGCTATGAACATAGATGATTATAAAAAAAAGGTCCGCAATGCTGCAATTCATCGTACTGGTGAACCACTTTATAATGGTTCATTAGATCACGCCGCTATTTTGGCAGAAGCAATTTTTGAACATGCTCACGAAAAAGTTGGCATTTTTTCTGGCAGTTTGAATGCGCACGTATACGGCAAAACAGAGGTTTTGGAGAATACTCGATTATTTTTGGCTGATCCTAGTCATAAGGTTAAAGTGATTCTAGAGAACCCAAATAACATCGATGCAAATGACCATCCGTTTGTTTCCTTATTTGGTGATAATGATGATGTAGAATTCCGTAAGTTACCGGATGAAATTTCTAATAAAGTTAATTATCATTTTGTTGTTATGGACGAAGATAGTTATCGTTTTGAAGCAAATAAAGCTGAACCATCAGCTATTGCAGCTTTTTGG
>JAJFHR010000351.1 GCA_021775515.1 Hyphomicrobiales bacterium
GACTATCAAAATAGAACACAGTAAGAGGGCGGCAAAGATAGCCAGGATAGGCGCAACACCAGCCCGCAGGACGGAGACACTTTCACGCGGTTCAATTTGCATAAAAAGCCTCATCTGCCGGGGTATAGGTTTCTCCAGCACCAGCGTCGCTGGCCTTCTGCCCGGCCATCATCAGCCCGATTTCCGGAACGGTTTTATGTTTGGTCAGAAAGGTTGGACTTAAGGTGCCATGATAGATCACAGCAACTTTGTCGCACAGGGATAAAAGCTCGTCGAGATCTTCAGAAATCAGCAAAATGCCGGCCCCGCGGTTGCGGGCTTCCAAAAGTTGCGTCTGGACATAGGCGATAGCCCCTTCGTCAAGCCCACGCACAGGTTGGTTGGCGAGAATAAACAACGGATCAGGTGACAAGGCTCGGGCCAGAATGAGCTTTTGCATATTTCCGCCTGACAGCAGTTTTGATTGAGCAAATGGGCCTTCGCATCTAACATCATATTGCTCAATTAATTGTTCTGCCCGGGCAACGGCATCTGCCTTTTTTATCCAAAATCCACCTTGTGACAGTTCCGGGGATCGCAGGTCTTCGCTAATCAGATTTTCCCAGACCAGCATGTCACCGATAACGCCCGACGCGTGACGGTCCTCCGGTATGCGCCCTACGCCTTTGCTGACCATGGCGCTTGGCGAGGTTACTTCCAGGGTCTCACCAAATAATTCAATAGTCCCGGAGGTTGCTTTCACCAGACCCGACAAAACAGCAGCCAAGGCCGTTTGGCCATTGCCGGCAACTCCAGCGATACCGACAATCTCATGCGCACAAACTTCCAGGTTCAGATTTTTTAACAGCGGCGTTTGATCAGGCCCCTGGAGATTAAGATCAGCAAGCCGCAACACGGCTTTTCCCGCTACCATGGCTTCTAGCTGAGGCCGGGTTACCTTGCGCCCGACCATCATTTCTGCCAGCAAAGCGCGGTCTGCATCAGCAGTATTTACGAGACCGGTGAGAGCACCGCGCCTTAATACCGCAACCCTATTACTGATAGCCAAAATTTCGTTGAGCTTGTGAGAAATGAAAATGACCGCCAAGCCTTTTTCCGTCAGCTTTTTAAGCGTTGCAAACAGGCCATCAGTTTCCTGCGGGGTTAAAACTGCCGTTGGTTCGTCAAGGATTAAGACCCGGGCATCGCGATAGAGTACCTTGAGAATTTCAACGCGCTGGCGCTCCCCCACTGAAAGCTCACCGACCAGCACATCAGGCTCAACCGCCAGACCAAATTCTTGTGACATTTGCTCAAGTTTACGCCGCGCTCCGGCCAAATCCTGGCGCCACGACCACAGGTTTTCCGTACCCAGAATTATATTATCAAGCACACTCAGGTTATCAGCCAGGGTAAAATGCTGATGCACCATACCGACACCAGCCTCAATTGCAGCTTCTGTCGAGCCCGGTGGCAATTGTTCACCGTCAATGGTGATTGTCCCCTCATCGGCAACATAATGACCGAAGAGAATGTTCATCAATGTGGTTTTGCCGGCACCGTTTTCGCCAAGCAACGCCAGAATTTCACCTTGCTGCAACGACAGCGAAATGCTGTCGTTGGCAACAAGTGAACCGAAGTGCTTGGTGATATTCTCTAGTTCAAGTATCGGCATAAAGACCCATCGGCCTATTTCACATAAAGATCAAAAGGATGATTTGGGTTCGCTGTCGTTGATTTTGACGACAAATTTTCCTGACAAAATATCCGCTTTAATCTGCTCTACCTTTGCCTTGGCATCGGCGGGGATGCGATCTTCGAACTCATAATAAGGCGCCAGGCTTGCTCCACCTTTTTGCATCATCGTCCATTCCTTATAATCTTCCGCCTTGAACGTGCCGGCCTTGACCAGGGAAATGGCATGGGCAATCGCGTTTGTCATGTCCCACAAGGCGGAAGTCACGACCACGTCCTTGCCGTTTTCTTCCTTGTTCATATCGTTCACATTGCCAAATGCGAGTATACCTTTTTCGCGGGCTGCATCGACAACCCCGGCGCGTTCGGCATAAAGAATGTCCACACCGGCTTCGATTTGAGCAAAGGCTGCTTCTTTGGCTTTTGGCGGATCATACCAGGAGCCAATGAAGTTGACCTTATACTGGATAGAGGGATCAACTGACCGTGCACCTTCGATAAAGGCATGAAACAAGCGGTTGACCTCGCCGATGGGATATCCACCCACCATGCCGATTTTTTTGGTCTTGGTCATGGACCCGGCAAGTATGCCCATCAAGTAGCAGGGTTCGTGGATGAAATTGTCAAACACAGCGAAGTTGGTTCCGTGCGGCTTAAACGGGTCGCCCATAAGGAAGGCAACATTTTTATATTCGTCTGCGACCTTGCGGGCCTCTTTGCTGATGCCAAAGGCTTCACCAACAATCAGTTGAACACCGCTTTCAGCATATTCGCGCAGAACGCGGATATAATCGGTGTTGGCAACCTTTTCAGAAAATACATATTCAATTTCTCCGG
>JAJFHR010000352.1 GCA_021775515.1 Hyphomicrobiales bacterium
ATTCTTAAGGCAGGGGTCTTGTTTTACCATTGTCAGTACATCGCAGCGATTAATATCCTGGGTGCTCATTGAGAGCAAAACCAAGTCTGGGTCCGGGGCATTTTCATGGCCTGCAGTTTTATGCAAAAATTCCATTGCTTCCTGGCTATTGCCGACAATGTGCAAATTGAAATTATGCCAAACGTTAGCAAGCGCTCGGTGTATCCCCCGGATATCCCCGATCCTGTCATCCATCAATAGAACTTCGGTTGGGTGATCTATTGGTATGACAATATTTTCGTTCATTTGCGCCTCTGCAAATCAACTTAAGAGAGAATTATATAAAAAACAATTAAAAGTATATTTAATAACAAAATCGGCGCCGGTTTTGATTATGATGGAGGAGAAACTTTGACCGGAGGTATAAATATTCAGGGGTTCACATTGTGAGCCAACCGAAATACCTGCGAAGTAAATTTTGGATTTTTTGCGAGTATCGTTAGTTCTTTTGCTCGACCCGAATAGGGCGTTCGGTGTGAAACATGAGCTTGCTTTCGCGGCGGTTGTCGTAATCGTAAGCTGAGACTGTGAGAACCCAATTGCCGTTCGACAGGTTTAAAGGTTGTGATCGAAAATCACCTTTTTTGCGTTCATTCAGCTTGAATTGCCGTCTGCCTTTGCCGCCGGCCTTACTGATAGTACCGATGACCTGGACGCGCGGAACCGGTTTGTCAAATCGATCTCTAACGACCAGCCGGACCTTTTGGTTTTTGGAGTCAAATACGACGTCAGCATTGAAACCGTCATTTGTCGTAATTCCAACTGATGACTTAGTCCCTTTTCGGCTTGATCCGGTGGCGCTTTTGCGTTTTTTCACAAAAGCCTCGGCGGGATATTTTTCCTGGGTCGCAGTGTTAACAAATGATAGTTTTACGTTGTTTGAGGTGAGGAAGATACCGATAAATGTGCCAATCACCAATAAACAACCAAGAGTAATTATTCCCCAGGAACCTTTAGATTTCGTCTGTTTTTTGGTGATGGCCACCATTTTCCCAAACCAGTTTATCTATTGGATTTGAGGGCAGTATAAATGACACCGCCTAAGGGAGTGTTAAGCTTAAAATATACTTGGCTTTTAAAGTGACAAAAGGAAACTAATCAAAGCGTCTCGGTCCAGTGTACTCATTTCTACTACAGTTTCACGCGCGCTTCGCGCTTCGCCGCCGTGCCACAAAATTGCCTCCAGCAAATTTCGGGCGCGACCGTCGTGGAGATAAAATGTGTGGCCACTGACCGTCTTGGTCAACCCGATACCCCACAAGGGGGAAGTGCGCCATTCCCGGCCGTTTGCGACGCCCTCGGGCCGGTTATCTGCTAAACCGGGGCCAAGATCGTGGAGCAACATATCGGAATAGGGCCAAATCAATTGGTCCGAATGAGTGGTGTCTTGCGGGTTTTTGCCGGTATTAAACTTGGGATAATGGCATTTTGCGCAGCCGGATTTATAAAAGAGCAATTTGCCGCTTAAGATTTTTTTGTCAGCAATATTGCGGCGGGCAGGCACTGCGAGGTTGCGGGCGTAAAAATCGATAAGATCAAAAAGAGTTTTACTTACCTCTGTGTGCCCGGCACGGCTTAGGGCATTTGCGGCCGCTAAGCATTGGGTCTGGGGCGGCGTACAGTCTCCGTAAGGCTTTGGCCTGAGCGCGGAGGAGATGCCGATATCCCCGGCGAAGGCGCTGGCGTTTTGCTGGCTAATCGAGGGCTGTCCTGCCTTCCAGCCAAAACGGCCGAGCACAACTTTGCTTTTTTCAATACTCCATACCTCGTTGACGCGGCCAGAAATGCCATCGCCGTTATCGTCGTCGGGATCGGCAAGGGCAAGAATGTTCTCAGCGTTAATTGCTTCCAGAAGCCCCAGACCGATCAATGGTGGGGCGATGCGTGCTGACATTCTAATTTGAGGATGCAAAGGGCCGTAGCCGAGCTTGTTAAGCGAGTAAACGGGTTTGCGTAGACTCACTATTGTGCCGTCTTTCAATCTGACGGTGTGCTCTTCATAGGTTGTCTTGATTTTACCTTCGGCCACATGGCCGCGAATTGCCTGGTCTTGCAGCTGGTAACCATAGGTTGGGTCCGGCACCGCATTGATGTGTCTTCGAGCAAGAAGTTCTTTTTGTTCATTGGTTTGAGGAGGAACTGAAAGATGTAGCACCAGAGAAGCCGCCTTGTCCTGGGACGGACCGGCGAGGGGCGGGCGGCCGCGCCCGTCTCTAACGTGACATTGGTTACATGATCGGGCGTTGAAAAGGGGCCCGAGACCGTCCGGTGAACCATCGATGGCGGGGGCAGGCGCCCATCGTTGGCGAAATACCGCCTTACCGATTTTGAAATCGAACATCCTTTTGGCCGGCATATTTTTGGAAGGGTGAGAAAATGAATCCTTGCTAACTTGTTTTAGGGAGGTCGCTGTGCCCCCTGGCAGGTTTTCGCCGGACTCAGGCTTGCTGAAGTCGACAGTCGGATCTGGCAGGGGATTGCTTTCACCAGCACTGCTTGTGGCTGCCACAAGAGGTATTAACAAGAGCGGGATTAACAATGTTTCCCATTGCATTAAGGTTTATCCTCTTGTGGTTGCCAGCTTGAAAACGGGAATCTTTTGATAGCTTTATGCCGACTTTATGACAATCGTTCTTACTTGTTGTGTAAAAGCTTTAGTCGGCATCTTCGAAAACCCCCTTCAGGCGAAGTGCCGGGGCAAGCCTGAACCCTATACGTTGCCTAGGGGTAAATGATATATTTGCTTGGCGATTTTGATCAAATTTAAACGATATGTCCTTATACCTTGGAAGGTGGGCGTAACCTTCTGAGTTTATCTATGGTCGAAATTACCACTAATGAAGCGAATGACGGCCGGGGAAACGCCCGGCTTAAGCGCCTTTTGCAACCGGTGCTCGACCGTCTTGGTGCAGAAGGAGAAAGTCTGGCTTCCGGGCTTGCCGCAGTTAAGGTTCTCATCATTCGCTGTGCGGGTGCAGTTATCGCCTATGCCTCGCAGGTGGTCCTGGCCCGATTGCTCGGACAGAATGAATATGGCATCTTTGCGCTCGTTTGGGTCTGGGTGTTGGTGTTAGGGCATCTTTCGCCGCTCGGCCTCACACAGATTATTTGCCGGTATGTCCCGCATTATTTTGCCCGCCACGAGCACGACTTATTGCGTGGATTTTTGTCAACCGGGGCCGTACTTATTGCCTCTTTCACAATCATTACCGCACTTGCCGGCGTTGGCGTTTTATGGTTCGCTCAGCCGTTGTTCGACAATATTTATGTGCTGCCCTTCGGTATCGCGATGGTGGTTTTCCCCCTGATTGCCTTTCAGGATTATGTCGAAAATCTTGCCCGCGCTTTTAACTGGCAAATTTTAGCCATCGCGCCGCCTTACATTATCCGCCACGGATTTATCGGCGCTGGCATGATTATTACGGTCCTTCTTGGTGGACCTACCACGGCATGGATGGCGGTATTGGTGACGTTTTTGGCAATATTGGCAAGTTTGCTGATACAAGCTACGTTGGTTCTGAAAAAGCTTAAAACGCTTCTGCCGCAGGGCGGCAAAATTTCCCAGACCGGATTGTGGATCAAATCAGCTGTTCCGCTGGTTTTTATTGATGGCACGGTGTTGTTATTTTCCAATGCTGATATTCTGGTTCTAAGCCTTTTTGTCGAACCGTCTGCGATTGCTCTATATTTTGCCGCTTCGCGCATTCTTCAACTGGTGGCATTCGTGCCCTATGCGGCAACGGCGGCAACGGCTCAACGATTTTCCGCTCTAAATGCGGTGGATGATCGCAAGGGTTTGCGTAAACTCGCCAAACACACCACTCGCTTTACATTCATTGGTGCTTTGGGGGCGGCATTGACAATCTATCTGCTCGCACCTTTTTTGCTGAATTTGTTTGGCGCAGGGTTCGGCGATGCCATGCCGGTTTTGC
>JAJFHR010000353.1 GCA_021775515.1 Hyphomicrobiales bacterium
CTTATCGTCATATGATGTGTTGCTCAATACCGCCGGTTTGGCACAAGCGGCAATCGGTACAAAGATCCCCAGATTGAGTCTGGTGCCCTCTACTCTGGATTTGCTTGGCGCCGAGCTCGAGCTTGCGGCGCAGGAAAGGCGCACCCAACGCTTGAGCGAAGGCATTGCAAATTATTTCAGCGCCCAGGATTCGGGCGAAAGAACAGGGCCTAGATACACATATATTTTGATTGATTGTCCGCCTTCCCTGAATCTGTTGACGATTAATGCTCTTGCTGCTGCGGACGCTATTTTGGTACCGCTTCAATGTGAATTTTTTGCCCTGGAGGGATTGAGCCAATTGCTCAGAACCGTGGATCAGGTCAGGGATACGTTGAATCCGAGATTGGAAATCCACGGCATTGTGTTGACCATGTTTGATCAACGCAACAATTTATCGGGTCAAGTGGCACAGGATGTGCGCTCTTTCATGGGTGATAAAGTTTATAAGACTGTAATTCCGCGTAATGTCCGGATGTCGGAGGCGCCATCCTATGGCAAGCCAGCCTTGTTATATGATTCCAAATGCTCGGGCAGTCAGGCCTATATTCGCCTGGCCTCCGAAGTGTTGCGGCGTGAAAAAGCCTTAAAAGCAGCCTAAATAATTTACGTTTACGTTTACGTAAACGTAAAATCCAATATTTGTTTAAAGGTTTTTCATCCAGCAAGAAGTTGATGCGAAGGTAATATGAACAAAAGTACGAAAAACAAGCGGTTGGGCCGTGGCCTGGCTGCTCTCATGGGAGAGGGTTTTGATGAAAAAATATCAGAAACCATATCTGATGGCGGTCGACAGTTACCGATAGAATTCCTTCGGCCGAGTCCCAACAACCCGCGCAGCGAATTTGATGATACCTCAATGGAAGAGCTGGCAAATTCAATTCGCGAAAAAGGATTGATACAGCCAATTCTTGTCCGTCAGATCAATGATCGTAGTGATGCTTATGAAATTGTTGCCGGTGAGAGGCGATGGCGGGCTGCCCAGAAGGCCGGAATACATTCCGTGCCGGTTCTTATCAAAGAATTAAACGATAGTGAGGCCCTTGAAATTGCTCTCATTGAGAATATTCAACGGGATAATCTTAATTCGATTGAGGAAGCCCGCGCGTACGAAAGATTGCGCAGGGAATATAAATATACTCAAGAATCGCTGGCGGATGTTTTGGGGAAAAGCCGCAGTCATGTAGCCAACACATTGAGATTGTTAAATCTTCCGCAAAATGTACAAGAATTCGTTCTTCGCGGCGAACTTACCGCAGGCCATGTGCGCACATTGCTTACAGCGCCAAATCCTGAAGAACTGGCAAAACGGATACTGGAAGAAGGATTAAGTGTTCGCGGAGCTGAAAATTTTGCGCGGCTGGAGGGCGGCAAGCCCAAACAGAAAAAGAAAAACCGTAGCAAAAAGGGCAAAGCACCGGAAAAAGATGCCGATACAATCGCATTGGAAAAAAATCTGGCAGACACATTGGGCCTGGCGGTGGAAATAGACCACCGCGGAGACAAAGGCGGTATTCTTAAAATCACCTATAAAACCCTGGAACAGTTAGACGACGTTTGTGATCGATTAAGCAAAACGCCGCAAAAAAACCAGCCGAAAAATAAGTAGAATAATAAAAATTACGGTGTTTTTTCCAACTCTGTACTTTGTATTTAGGTATGAATTTTTCGACGACCTAAATTGCCAGGGCGAAACATTAAGTTTTTACGACCATGACCGTTTTTGCCGGCGTTTTGCCGACATGGTTAGTGAAAATAACGCGCGATGGGCAAGTGCTTCTGCCGGCAGTTTGCTATCACGGCACTGGCGCTCTGCCAGGTTGAGCAAGCTAAGTGCAGATTTTAGGTCATCGTGCGCCCATAGGCTGGTTTGATTTTCCACCGACCTTTGCCGCTTGAAAAATATCGGTGGGCGAAACTGTTTAACGTAGCTGCGGGCATCGCTGCCTTTATCAACAGCCTGACTAGCGATCCAATCGAGCATAATAAAGTGGCGAATTAATTGACCGATTATAACGTTGGGGCGAGTACCGGCAGACAGGGTTCTGCCATAAATTTTATCGGCCAAATCCACATTGCCCTCTGCCACAGCATCACAAAGAATATCTAATGTCGGCGCAGTTGCGTCACCACTTATGGCGCGAACGTCATTGCTGGTAATTTCGGACTTATTTGCACAAAACAAGCAGAGCTTCTCAATTTCCCGGCGGGAAAGTTGCCGGTCCGCCCCCAACAGCCCGATAAAGTAGCGCCGGGCATCCATGGAAATGGTGAGGTTTTGTTTTTTTAGCTCTTCATCCAACACCGAATTCAAACTGGAAATGTCATCGGCATAACAGGGGATTGAGACGGCAAAGTTTTTTGCCTCGGCAAATTTGCGTAATTTTGATGTGGGTTTAAGATTATCAGCAGAGACTACAATCAGGGCTTCTGTATCATTTTCAGTCAGATTAACCAGAGAATTTGCTGTAGTTTGGCCCGCATCTACTATCCAGACCACACGGCGGGACCCGCCGAAAGTTAGGGCGTTAGCCTCATCACGCAGACGCCCCGGATCAGCAGACAGATCACCTTCGCTTAACCGGACAACACTAAAAGGATCATCCAGGCTGCCGGCAGCAGACCGGACAAGTTGTTTTGCACGCTCACCTACAAGGCCTTTATCGGGACCATAAATAAGGGCAGCCAAAATTCCTGGGTCGGGATTAGTCAAAAATCGGTCAATATCAGCGGCCCGTTTGAGAGCAGTCACGATTTTCCTCGTAATGTTCTACGTATAATCAACTCGCGCCAGCCTATGACCGGGTTGCCAAAAAAGCCGACAGCCTACGCGTGATATCTTCTGCTACAGATACGGCGGCCCGCTTGCGGGCGTCTTTTTCAGCACTTACGTTGGCAAATTCGGAATGACTGATGGTGCCAAAATCCCGTGATACGCGGTTATAGGAAGCAATTGAAACGGTATTGCCGCTGGTAAGCACGGTTCTTCTATCGGCCGTTTGCAATCTGTATTGAGCTCGAAGGGTTAAATTGCTGCGCTGAATATCAGTTGTGCGCCGAACAAGCACCGAAGAAACGGCCTCACTTATTGTCAGCGTGAGAAAATACTGTGGGCTCTCCGATTCGCCGCTATTGGAAAATTGGCTTATCAAACTGTTGCGAACCAGTTGAGTGGTTCTGTCACCCGCTGGTGCAATTACGATATTTTGCAGCTGAGTAGATGTTGAACCCCCCTGTTTTACGGCATATATAGGCTTGAAGCCGCAGGCGGAAAGACTCAAAAGACCCACTAGGGCGAAGATACGTAAAAGGTACATCTTTCTTGATCGCCAATTCTATTAAACAACAATATTTACAATGCGCTGCGGCACCACGATGACGCGGCGAACGGGCTTACCGTCTATCGCCCGGATGACATTGTCAAGCTTTAGCGCCAAGGATTCAACCTCTTCTTTAGCGGTAGACTTCTTAACCGAAAGCTCATCACGGCGTTTTCCGTTAACCTGAACTGCCATGACAATGCTGTCCTCAACCAGCAGTTCTTCTTCTGCTTGAGGCCAGGGCTGATCTGCCAGCATTGTGCTCTTGCCAAGTGCGCGCCAGCATTCTTCTGAAAGATGCGGCATCATCGGCCCAATTAATTGAATTAAGACTTCGCAGGCTTCTTTATAGGCACCAAGAGCGGAAACTTCCATCTTGCCGCCAAAAGAAGCTGCAAAAGCAGAAATCGTATTGGTGAGTTCATAAATATGCGCAACAGCACGATTGAACCGCAAACCTTCGATATCGTTGCCAACTGCAGCAAGAGTTTTGTGCGTAGAGGTGCGCAAAGCGAGAATTTTTTCCGGGTCAATCTTTTCAGCCGTTGAGACAAATGTTTGCTGGCTGGCCGCCAGATCGGTAATTAGGCGCCATAAACGTTGTACAAATCTGTGTGCTCCCTCAACCCCGGCTTCGGTCCATATAACATCACGTTCCGGCGGTGAATCAGATAACATAAACCAGCGGGCGGTATCGGCGCCATAATCCTCGAGAATATCCGAAGGATCGATGGTATTGCGTTTGGATTTCGACATTTTTTCCGTATTGCCAATTGCCGCCACATCACCACTGGCTATTTCAACGGCCCGCCGATTGTCGCCATCCCCAGAAATTTGAACTTCGGACGGGCTCAGCCAATTACCGCCATTGGATCTATAAGTTTCATGGGTAACCATGCCTTGAGTAAATAAACCCTCGAAGGGTTCCTCCAGCCCGACGTGACCGGTGATCTTCATAGCCCGGGTAAAAAACCGGGAATACAACAGGTGTAAAATTGCATGTTCGATACCGCCGATATACTGATCCACCGGCAGCCAGTAATTGACGGCGTCCAATTCGGTCGGGGTATCGGCACGGGGTGAACAGAATCGGGCAAAATACCAGGAGGAATCAATAAACGTATCAAACGTGTCGGTTTCACGCTCGGCAGGACCGTTGCATTTATGGCAGGTTACGAATTTCCAGGTGGGATGGTGAGCCAGGGGATTTCCTGGTTTATCACGGGTGATTTCATCAGGGAGTTTTACCGGCAGGTCACTTTTTGGAACCGGCAGGGTGCCACAGGTTTTGCAATGGATTACCGGGATTGGGCAGCCCCAATAACGCTGCCTCGAAACACCCCAATCACGCAGACGGTAGTTTGTCTTGCGGGCGCCTTGCGGTTTGCCGTCAAGAGTTTGACTTTCCAGTTTTTCGGCAGCCTTGAGTTTACCATCCTCAATGGTCAGGCCGTTCAAAAATCTGGAATTTGCCAGTCGGCCCTCACCGATGTAAGCTTGTGTGCCAATGGTAAATGTGTCCGGGTCCTCTTCGGCGGGAATAACAACCGGTGTGACATTGAGCTTATACTTTCGGGCAAAATCCAGGTCGCGCTGATCATGAGCAGGGCATCCAAAAATGGCCCCGGTGCCATAGTCCATCAGCACAAAATTGGCAATGTACAGGGGTAATTCAACTGAATCATCGAACGGGTGCAGTGCTTTGATACCAGTATCAAGCCCACGTTTTTCGGCTTTTTCGAGCGCTTCCTGACTGGTTCCCAGTCGGTGGCAATCGGCAATGAACTGCTGAATTTCAGCGTTATGTTCAGCCAATTTGGAAGACAGGGGATGATCCGGTGATATGGCGCAAAAACTGGCGCCAAACAAGGTATCTGCCCGGGTTGTATAAAGTTCGATGGATGTTTCATCGATGGTATCGGGCAGGTTACGCAACGCGAAAGACATTTGCACACCTTGTGATCTGCCGATCCAGTTTCGTTGCATCAACCGGACTTTGTCAGGCCAGCGTTCAAGGGTCTCAAGGGTTTCCAGCAAATCTTCCGAGAAGTCAGAAATTTTAAAAAACCACTGCACCAACTCACGCTGTTCAACCAGAGCGCCTGATCGCCAGCCCTTGCCGTCGATCACCTGTTCGTTGGCTAGCACGGTATGATCAACGGGATCCCAATTGACTTTGCTTTCTTTCCGATAGGCCAGGCCGGCGTCTAGAAAATCGATAAACATCGCCTGCTGGTGGCGATAATATTCAGGGTGACAGGTCGCAACTTCACGCGACCAGTCAATCGACAGGCCCATAGATTTTAGCTGACCGCGCATGGCATCGATATTGGCATAGGTCCATTCAGCCGGGTGAACGTCATTTTCTATCGCGGCATTTTCCGCCGGCATTCCAAAGGCGTCCCACCCCATGGGATGAAGGACATTAAACCCCTTGGCGCGTTTGTATCTTGCAACGACATCACCCATGGCATAGTTGCGGACATGGCCCATATGAATACGGCCTGAGGGATATGGAAACATCTCGAGCACGTAATATTTTTCTTTGTCACTGTCGTTTTCTACCCGAAAGGTATTTGCATCTTGCCAGGTTTTTTGCCATTTGGCTTCGCATTCGCGTGCGTTATATCGCTCATTATTGATCATAGACGTTGTGCAGTACTCTAAAAATTTCCGGCCAAATTTAGTATTCATTTAATATGCAACAGCCCACATGTTTAATCTGCAATAATGTCTACTTCAATGTTTTTGTCAGAGCGTTGTCCATTGCGTATTTTCTTACGTGCAACTGTATGTTAATCGAGGCTTTCTTTTGTTATGTGGCGGGTTGGCCTCGAGTATCCCAGTCTTTGGCAACGTCGCAGATTTAAGGGTTTAAAATGTCTGATGGTATAGATCCCAATTCCACTCAGAGGGCGCTGTCTAGTGTTGTACAAAAAATAGCAACAGCAGCAAGAAGCGTTGGCCGGTCGCCGTCTGATGTTGAGCTTATTGCCGTTACCAAGACATTTGCCGCGACCAAAATCCTGCCTGCCCTGGAAGCCGGACATCGGGTTTTTGGTGAAAACCGGGTCCAGGAATCGTTGCATAAGTGGCCTGAGTTGAAAGAGCAATTCAGCAATCTTGAACTTCATCTCATCGGACCGTTGCAAACCAACAAGGTGCGCGATGCCGTTGAGCTGTTTGACAGCATCCAGACCGTGGACCGGATGAAGCTTGCGCGAAAGCTGGCGGATGAGATGACTGCAAGAGATAAACATCTTAAGCTGTTCATTCAAATCAACACGGGTTCAGAACCGCAAAAAACAGGGGTATTGCCCGCTGAAGCAGATGACTTCATCGCCAGTTGTCGCCGCGATTTTGAATTTGATATTACCGGCCTTATGTGTATTCCACCATTTGAGGAAGAGGCGTTACCTCATTTCTCCTTGCTCAAGGACATTGCCGAGCGAAACGGAATTTGCGGTCTCAGCATGGGGATGAGCAGTGATTATGAGGTTGCCGTGCGCGCCGGGGCAACCCATGTCCGGGTCGGCAGTGCCATATTCGGGGCCCGCGGCTGAAGCTATTGCGATCTCACAACAGAAACGCCTAAGTGATAATTATCCTGGTTTTGGGACCGCAGATCTCCAATAGTTTCAGCATATCTTCTTTGCGGGTGGCCAGACATCCTTGTGTAGGTGAAAAATCCTCTTTGGCCAGATGCCAGAAAATGGCACTGCCAGCAAATTTCCTGCGCGGGAAAAAATTGTAGCCGAGAACAACAATGAGATCGTAAATGTGATCACTACGCCAAAGGTGTTCAGCACTTGAGCCATATGGCCAGGATACCGGCAGGTTGTAATTGGCATCGTTGGGATCATCACACCAGCCGTCTGATGGTGTAAGAGGGCAGGTTGGTAAAAATGTTTTTGGTCGTCTTAGGCGATCGCCGCGATAATAAACCTGTTGCAATGGCAGGACCGCGCGTGGCGTTGCGCCATCTCCTTCGCGCTTTAAAGATTTAATTCCGGTTTTTCCCAGACAACAAGGCAGGTGCCTGGACCCATAAGACAGCATCGCCTTGTTAGAAGAGGCATTTAGGGTGTGGAGTATTAAGTTGCCAAGTTGAAATTTGCTCATATGAACACTACGTATCAGGATAATTTAAAGCGACTACGGATTTTCTATTTCTTGCGATCATAAATTGTCATTATCGCCGGGATGCTTAAAAAACATCGGTGATCACGTTAACTACACGCGGCTTCAAACCTCCGTGAAAAATGTGATCATTCTTATGTGGCTACCTTGACGGTTGCAACCCTGCGACATTAAGTCAAAGTCTAAGGGACAAACGTGAAGTTAAACTTATGGGAAAAATGCCAATGAGTACCGTCAAAAAAATTCTGATCGTTGATGATGACGATGCTCTGCGGGAATCCCTCGTTGAGCAGTTTGCCCTCCACGATGAGTTTATTCCTGTTGCCGCTTCCACCGGCTCCGAAGGATTGCAGTCGATCAAGGATGAACATGTCGACCTTGTGCTTTTGGACGTGGGCCTGCCTGATATTGACGGCCGTGAAGCCTGCAAAATGATGCGCAAAAACGGGTTTAAAAGCCCAGTCATCATGTTAACCGCGCATGATTCTGATGCTGATGCCATATTGGGGCTTGAATCCGGTGCTAATGACTATGTTACCAAACCCTTTCGGTTTGGTGTTCTTCTTGCGCGGGTCCGGGCACATTTGCGTCAGCACGAGCAAAGCGAAGACGCCATTTTCACCATAGGCCCTTATACCTTTAAGCCGAGCTCAAAAATTCTTGTTCACCAGGACCAGA